>CAYZEP010000029.1:0-16425 GCA_964477645.1 uncultured Candidatus Bathyarchaeia archaeon
TTAACATATGGTCGCATACAACCATTGCGGAACTTAAATGCCTTTCAACTTGTCTATTTCATCGTAGCACAACCATTAACTGCGGGTTTTGTTGAGGAGTTGATTTGGAGGGGCTACTTCATTGAAAAGCTTCTGAGAATAGGCAACTCTGAGTGGAGGCCCATCATCTTCTCTTCAATTGCATTCGCGTTTATCCATGGTTTTTGGGTGGTTGACAAGTTAGCAGTAACCTTTCTCTTTGGCATTATCGCAGGTGCTTATTATGTTCGGGAACGCAATCTCGTAGTATTAATGGTTACCCATGTGACATTGGACATAATTGCTTTCGCGTTGACAATCCTTGCATAAAGTTTTTGCGCACACACATGAAAACATACGCTAGGTAAGAGTGAGCTATGTGTGATAAATGATGATGAAAACAAAGAGTTGAATGCATTGAAACGTGAGGTTTGGGTCGCGAAGGTTATTCCTGCTATTATCTTATTCGCTCTATGGCTAGATGGTTGGTTCTTTCCGTTGATTCTGCTTCCCATTATTTATGTTCTCTTTGTTGAGAAGAAAAGCTTAAGTTGGCTTGGCTTCTCAAGACATGAAATCCGTTTCTCCTTAGGCGTCGGTGTGATAATAGCTCTTGTCTTAAGCGGGATGTATTATCCGATTTTCACCTATTATCTCCCTGCTATGAAAATAGAAATCATTACTATTTACGGCATCTTTTTGGATGTTGTCTGGTATCCCATATATGAGGAAGTCACTTACAGGAGTTTTTTGTTCTCACACTTCGCTAAGCTTGATAAATCTTTTCTCTCACCTAGAAATCTCATGGTCAATATCTTTCAATCGTTTTTCTTTCTGTCTATACATAAGCATCATTTTAGTGTACCTTTGGTGTTGCTTCTGGTATTTTTCTTAGGATTTATGAACGGCTTACTGTTTCTAAAAACAAGGAATATCTACGGTTGCATAGCCTCCCATTCCGCTCTAAATGGTTTCGCTTTGTTTCTCAGACTTCTGATGCCAGTTGCAACATAACTGATCTACGTCAGATGCTGTAACACAGCATTTACTAATTGCTAAGTCATAAAGTTTATTAAGTATTACGACAAACCAGACAAATATTGGTGTTAAATCATGGGAGGCCCTTCTGAGCGCGAATATAGAGAAAAACTGAACAAGCTAAGAGAAAATATAAACAAAAAGGCAAGGGATATTCGAAGCGATTTCGAAAAAATTGAAAAAATCAAGGTTGATACGCTGAAGAAAACCGAAGAAGTAAAGCGTTCTGCGGAACATGACATAGACAAGATGGAACAGGATATAACAAAATCGAAAGATTTGGTCTCAGAATCCAAGGGAAGGCTCCGTTCAGAAATTGTCATTCTAAAGGACGAAATCAGAGAGAAATATGCTGACCTGAGAGCGCGAATTTCTGAGACAATGATACCAGCATAACTGGAACGGCTAAATTACCATAAAACCTCTTCCTACGTCTATTGAAACATAGACAATGCTCTCTTGCCACATTGTTGAGAACTGTTCATTCTTTAGTGATAAAACTTGAACGTAACAAGCATTAACAATTGTGAAAATGCTTAATATAATTATAAAAAGAAGGGTGGAGAAAGCTTAAGGTCCTTTCTTCGTTATTTCTTTCACAACACCAGCAGCCACGGTTGTGCCCATGTCCCTAATTGCGAATCTTCCAAGCTCTGGAAAATCTGTGTAGATTTCAACTGCTATCGGATGCAGAGGCTCCATCTTTACTACGGCGGCGTCTCCAGTTTTCAGGAAAGCTGGCTTTTCTTCCACGACTTGCCCTGAACGAGGGTCAATTTTCTTTATTAGCTCGGTGAATCTGCATGCAACTTGCCCTGTATGATAGTGAAGAACTGGTGTGTATCCAGCTGCGATGGCTGTTGGATGATAAATAACAATTATTTGTCCAATGAATTCATTTGCTATAGCTGGCGGATTATTAACGTGTCCACCGACATCTCCGCGGCGTATGTCCGTTTTTGCTATGCCCCTAACATTAAATCCTATGTTGTCACCTGGCTCAGCCTTTGGAATTCTTGTATGGTGCATTTCTAAGGACTTCACTTCGCCTTGCTTGTTGGCTGGCATGAATATGAGTATATCGCCTTCTTTGAGTGTTCCCGTTTCAACTCTTCCCACAGGAACTGTGCCTACACCAGTGATGCTATAAACGTCTTGAACTGGAAGACGTAATGGCTTATTTAGTGGTTTTGGAGGAACCTCAAAAAGGTCTAAAGCATCAATCAATGTTGGTCCTTTATACCATGGCATTTTATCGCTTTGCTTCACAAGGTTGTCGCCTGTCCACCCAGAAGTGGGTACAAACGGGAATTTTTCAACTTTGTAACCCACCATTTTAAGCATTCTTGAAACTTCATTTTTGACTTCATTGTACCGCTCCTCACTCCAGTTAACTGACGCATCATCCATCTTGTTAACTGCCACAACCAACTGGCTAACACCCAACGTGAAAGCTAAGAAGGCATGCTCTCTTGTTTGACCGCCTGGACCTATGCCTGCTTCAAATTCTCCTCTTTTGGCTGAGACAAAGAGTATGGCGCCGTCTGCTTGGCTTGCGCCTGTGATCATGTTTTTAACGAAGTCTCTGTGTCCTGGCGCATCTATGACTGTGAAGTAGTATTTTTTCGTTTCAAATTTCAGGAATCGAAGATCTATTGTTAAGCCTCTTTCCCGCTCTTCTTTAAGGTTGTCGAGAACCCATGCGAACTTGAAGGTTTCCTTGCCCATTTTTTTAGCTTCGTCTTCAAACGATTTTATTGTTCTCTCGTCAATTGCTCCTGCTAAGTATAGCATGTGTCCCGATGTTGTCGATTTTCCGTGGTCCACGTGTCCCATGATTACCAAGTTTAGGTGGGGTCTTTCAGTTTTACTCACTCTTTTTCCTCCTTATTTTTTTTCAAATTTTTTCCTCTATTTTTAGTGAATTCGTTTACACAACTGTTCATTCAATTATTTTAAGTTTATGATATTATGATGCTATGAAGCTTTTGCATTATTGGAAACAAATATTAAAGTTAATTCTGGGAATTATTGATTGGATGCGTCTGTGTTATGCCGACAAACCTGCCTCCCGACGCTATAAAAAAATGGGCAGAAGTTGAAGCGACAAAAAATCCAGGAGAAAAGCTTCAACGCATGCAGGAATTCTTAAGTCTAGTTCCGAAGCACAAGGGCACAGCGAAACTTTGCGCTCAAGTCAAAAAGCAAATGGCAACAATGCGCAAAGAAATGGAGGAAAAGAAACGAAGGAGAGCAGGAAGAGGCGGTCCAAAGTTTTTCATAGAAAAGGAAGGTGCAGCCCAAATAGTTCTCATAGGGTTAACAAACGTTGGAAAAAGTAGTTTGCTGGCTGCGGTTACTAATTCGAAGGTTGAAGTTTCTGCTAATCCCTACACTACAAGGGAGCCCATACCAGGAGTAATGGTTTACGAGGATATTCAATTTCAGATTGTGGAAGCTCCAGCTTTGATGGAGGGTTCTGCGGATGGAAGAGCGTGGGGTCTTCAGACTTTGGCTTTAGCACGAAATGCTGATGGATTAATTCTGATGGTGGATTTGTCACAAGATCCTGTGGAACAGTTTCTTCTCACTTTGAGTGAAATGGAGAAAGCCCGAATATTGGTTAGCAAGCCTAAGGCGAGGATTGAAATTGAAAGAAAGTTCATGGGTGCAGGCTTGCGAATAATTTTGATTGGAAAACTTGTTGACTGCAGTTTTAGGGATGTTGAAGAGCTTCTTAGAAGTTATCGCATTACGGACGCTGTCGTTAAAATTTCTGGAGAAGCCACTTTGGACGAGGTTGAAGACGCAATTTTTGAAAGCACCGTCTATAAACCCGCAATAATCGTTGCAAACAAGATTGATTCAGAAAATGCGGAAGCGAACCTAAAACTGTTAACAGCTTATGTTAACAACAGACTTCCAATAATTGCAGTTTCATGTGAAACTGGATATGGGATAGAAAAGCTCGGTGAAACTTTGTTTAAAACATTGGGCATAATGCGTGTTTACACCAAGGAGCCAAATGAGAAAGAGTTTTCCAAAAAACCGTTTATTTTGAAGAAAGGTGCCACAATCTACGATTTAGCCAAGAGCATACACAGTGATTTCAGCGAGAAATTTTCCTTTGCAAAGGTCTGGTCTAAACGCCTCGTTTTTAGTCCCCAAAAAGTTGGTCCCACATTTGTTCTAGATGATGGGGACATTGTTGAAATTCACGTAAAATAATTATGAAATTGTGACTATCTTGAGGATTGGGCTACTCTCTCTGTTTCGTGGCGTTTTGAAACTGCGTAGCTTTTCATGTCATAGTTTGCGGCTAGAACTAATTCTTCTGCTAGGCATTCTTCGATCGAACGGGGATTGTTTATTGAAGCTTGCCTTGCTCCTTCGCAAATGTTTCTTAAAGCCAAGTCAACTCTTCTTTGTGGAGAAACATCAACTGACAAGTGATACACTATTCCTCCGTAGCTAATTCTTGTCGTGTCTTCACATGGTGCAGAGTTCTCCACTGCCTTCACAACCACTTCTACTGGGTTTCTGCCAGTACGCAGATTTATTATTTCGAAGGCGCTTTTCGCAATGCTCATGGCTTTAGCCTTTTTGCCAGCGTTTTTTCCAGGTCGCATAAGATTGTTCACAAGTCTTTCCACAATGTTAACATTTGCTTTGCGGAAACGTTTGTGTTCATGTCTTCCCATACTGTGCGGAATTATAACTGGTTTTAGGGTTATGTACCTCTGTAAACCTAAATCCTTCACTTCTATGTTTTTAAAGCTCCATTTATCAAAAAGAGTTATTTCCTTTTGTTCTTGTTTCTGACTCAAAATTTCTCACCGGGCTGGTTTCTGTTTCCTTCCGTACACAAGTTCGTTTAGGGATACACCGTTAATCATTATGACTTTCCAGCGTACTCCCGGAATGTCGCCCATGCTTCTTCCACGTGAACCGCCTATGCCTTCAACTATCACTTCATCATGTTCATCAACAACGTTTAGAGCTCCGTCGCCAGGTAGAAAAGCGGTTATTGCTCGACCGTTTTTGATAAGTTGAGTTCTAACGCATTTTCTTATGGCGCTGTTGGGCTGTTTGCTTTCGACGCCTACTTTTTCTAGGACTATGCCGCGAGCCATGGGTGCTCCTTCAAGGGGATCTGCTTTTACATCGAGCATGAGCATGCGCCTGTTATAGTACATGCTGCTCCAGCGGAAGTGTTTCCGTTTTTTCAATAGTTTTCTTGCGGCGAATTCGCCTCTTGGAGATTTTGAACCCATGTGTTATTTTTTCCTCTCGCTACGTCTAATCACAACACTGATATTTAAACTTAGGGCGATGGAACGCGTGGTTGTGCGATGTATAAGGAAAAATGTGGCGATTCAAAAACTGATGGGGTTTTCATCTTTCTAGCATGAAAGTTTTCTTTGGTACCTCTTAAATATGCGAATTCACTATGAATTTTGGTATATGAGCTGTTGAGGCGAATTTGATGAGTTCGAATCAGAAACCTGTGGCGGCTTCCGTTCTTTCATTGCTTTCTGGCATATTCATAGTTTTAGGCAGCGCCATTATGTGTCTCTGGTGGAGTTGGTGGTGGCCTACAGGCTGGAGCGGTATGATGCACGAAATGGAGGAGCACATGCCTTGGTGGAACTTTGAAGGAATTGCCTATGCGATGGGTATTTTGGGCATAATCTTCGGCATAATAATAATTGCGGTTGCCATTCTGCTTTACACAAACCCAGCGCAACATGAGTTATGGGGTGCGTTAATCATAGTTTTTTCGGTGATAAGTGTAATAAGCTGTATGGGTGGTATGGGGATAGGATTGCTCCTAGGGGTTGTCGGTGGAATATTGGCTGTACTCTGGAAAAATCCTACATGAAGGGTCTATAGTCTCTTCTCTTGCCCACCCAGTACCCTATGAAGCCTCCCACGATCCAAGGTACAACGAATAAGAGTATGAGTATCGACCAGGCCCCCAGATAGTCAGTTGGTGGACGCAAGCCCGTAGCCCAGATTATGAAGGCTGTTCCGAAGAAGGTGATGACCCACGCTATCCACCCAAAACCCGCTATGAACGCGATTCTGTTTATTAACTGCGTTTTTTTCGAGGTTCGGTATCTCATTTGAAGATATCGAACCCCATAGGTCAGATAAATGCCCACGAAGACAACAAGAATCCCACCAGAGAGTTGCGAAAGGTCGATGTAGCCTAAGAGGTACAGAATACACTGAGCAACGAAGAGAACCGAGCATGCTATGATGGTTTGAGGCCAGAAACGCCTCCACCACTTGGGCCTCTTCTCCTTCCTGTTCATCTCTCGCACCTCTCTCTTCTCTGTGGCATATATCTGTTATGGGCAGAGTGTAGCTAAAGTACATGCGACGTAGCAACCAAGTTTTAGGACAAGGTAGTAGTAACTGAGTAGACTACAATAGTAACATATAGGCGGAAAAAACCAGCATACACTCCAACAGCCTATTACTAGAAATGGACATGCAAGCTGACAGAGTGTGCATTCTATACCATCTCCTGGCGGCGGTGGTTCTCCACACTCATCTCCTCCGCATCCACATGGCCCGCATTCCACATCCATCAGTACTGCTGAAATGTGGAGAATAGGATGATTATGCTCTGTTAGTCGTTTTTCCACAAGCTTAGACAGATTTTTGGCTTCTTCATTCATCCTTGAATAAGCTTGAGCAAGAGGCATGAGGCTCGCATCTTCGCTTTTCTCGTATACTTTTCCTATTTCCTTGGCAACTTTGCCCAACACTGTATATGATTGGGATAACGTCACTGAAGAATTAATCTCGACGAATTCAAAGGATGTGACTTCTGGATTTTCAGCTGGTGCATAGTTCATGGTGGTGAATGAGCTGTTATAGGTTTCTGAGTTGAGAAGGGAAAGTGTTGTGTAGAGAGTTATGTTATATTCGAGATGATAAATAAGATAGCTGAGACTGTGGAATTGCATAAATGAATCTCGTGTTGTAATCTCTGTAAAAACAAAATCAAGTGTTCTATTAGCTTCATCTGTATGCTCGTTATAACTTTGCAATAAAGTCTTAGCGATTGTGATATCAAAAGTTGTGCCATTAACCTCATACGCCAACAGAATTCTTGTGTAATTCTCCTCTTGTTCAAGTACTGTGAACGTGATGTTTGCAGGCTTACCGTCGCTTGGGCACGTTTGGTTCTGTGCACAGGAGACGTAGCCCGTCTGATGTATAAGTAAAGGTTCAATTTGCAATAACATTTCTTCGTCTGCCGCATCTACTGTGACGTAGTGAAATGTTGTCCAGATTGGGTAGCCAGCCTCTATCCAGGCGAGGATGCCGCCAACCATGTTGTATACTTCCGTGAAGTTGTACTTGACAAGGATTTCGCATGCTATTTGACTTCTGTACCCTGACCTGCAGTTAACTATTATTTCATGGTTTCTGTGTTCTTCAAGCTCACTAATCCTCGCTTCAAGCTGGTCACAGGGTATCAGAACAGCACCATTTAAGTGTCCCATGTTATATTCACATTGATATCTAACATCTAAGACAACGAGATTCAAGAAAGAACCGTTGTTTATCATGTCATAGGCTGTATCCACACTTATGTTCTGGAAGCTTTGGACACCAGGCTCCTCTGTTTGAGCATGGACTGGTGTCAAGATGGAAGCAGTGGACAGCATGACAATAAGGAACGCGGTGGAGACAATTTTTCTAAATATTGCAGAACAACTAGAATTGACACTCATTCTCCCACCCAAAAGTATACTGGTCTTTTTTTGATATAAAAAATTTGTGATGATGGAAGAAATGTTGCCTTCTCTTTCACATTAAAACTTTCATTTTTGTCTGCAAACCAGAGTAAACGAAATAAGCATAAAAAACTATGGCTTCGTTATCTGCAACGTTAATTTTTCTCCATTGCGGTTGTAAGCTGCAACGTTTCTCTCGTTTGCAAAGGGAAAGCCAACTATCATGAGTATAGTTCCGAAAGCATGATTCAAATCAGCAGTGGAAGGGGTTAAATTTCCAGATGGGTGAGAATGCACAGTTCCTACTATGGAAAAATCCATGGGCAACATGTGAAGCGGAATATTGGCGAAATTCGAACCATAAGTGGCTAAAGGTGGAACAACAAGCTCATGGATATTGACAAGATTCTTCTTCTTTTTACCTCTAAGAAGCAAAACCATTTCCCTCGGATAAAGCCTCCGTGCACCTTCCAAAATCGCCTGCAATAACTCCTTGTCAACCAAAACAGACATGCTAGCATTCATACAAAAACCAAAATCGTCCAAGCCTTAAATACCTTTACTAACAAAAACCTCAAACAAACCCCCAGCCAAACAAGTCTGTTTGGAACCCTAGTATTTAGGGTATGCAAAAACCTAGAGGGTAGGGTCCGTATTGACGTTTTTTTGGCGCCAATAGCATGTTGAAAATACAAAAAAACCTAGAGAAGGGTCTACATTTTAGCAGTCCAAAATCTCCTAAAATCTCATAATTAAACAAAAGACAAAAATTCAATCTCTAAAATAAACTAAGATAATAAATGTAGAAGCTGATTAGATGAACAATTGGCGGCTACTAAAGCTCGAAACTCATGATGCCTACACAAACATGGCAATAGACGAAGCCATATTAACCGCCAGAATAAGAAACCTCGCCCCAAACACCATACGATTCTACCGCTGGAAACCATCAGCCGTTTCCATCGGAAAATTTCAAAACATTGAAAAAGAGGTTAATTTGAACAACTGCAGAAAGCATGGCGTAGATGTTGTCAGACGAATAACAGGAGGCGGCACAGTTTACCACGACGCCGAAGATGAAGTCACCTACAGCCTAATCGCTAAAAAAGAAGACTTGGAAGCCAAAGACATAACCATTGTTTACGCAAAAATCTATGCTGGACTGGCTGAAGCCGTCAAAATTTTAGGCTTAACCACAGACTTCAACGAAGGCGACACAAAAACATGTCCAAACTTAACAGTCAATGGCAAAAAAATCTCTGGAAGCGCACAATCCCACAAGAGCGGAGTTGTCCTTCAACATGGCACGCTTCTTTTAAACGTTAATTTAGAGAAGATGTTCACCTTCCTGCGAGTCCCATGGACTGAAACATGCATGGACATCGTAAACGTTGCAAAACGCAAAATAACCTCAATAAGAAAGGAACTAGGAAAAGAAGTGTCAATAAAAGAAGCAAATCAGGCGCTAATTGAAGGTTTCCAAAAAGCCCTAGAACTCCAACTTATTGACGGTAAATTAACATCATATGAACATGAACTTGCAGAAAAACTTTACAAAGAAAAGTACGCCACTGACGACTGGAATCTTCACGGCAGAAGCATTTACGGAAAATAAAGAAACATATTTGAAGAAAAAACCTTTTGATGCTAGTTTTAAACCCTAACGCTTTTCAATTCTCCATTTCACGCCTTGAGGCGTATCCTCGATTATTATACCCATTGTTTTAAGCTGTTCTCTAATATTGTCCGCAGTCTGCCAGTCTCTTACTCTTCTAGCCTCTTCTCTCTTTTGGATAAGTTCCTTAGCCTCTTTAGGCAACTTTTCCCTAATTATTTCCCTATCTAGGTCCAAAGCAAAAACCTTGTCAAACTCCAAAAGTAACTCATACTTTTCTCTGTTACTAACGTCTTTCTCGTCTCTAACAAGCTTCCAAACTGTCGTTAGAGCCTTTGGCATGTTCAAGTCATCATTCACTGCTTCCAAAAATTCCTTCTTGTATTCTTCAACCTTCAGCGTTTTCTTTATTTCGCTTTCTAGATTTTCACTTAACTTTCGCGCGTGTTCCCTTAATGTGAATAGAGCATTTTGAGCTGCCTTCAAACTTTCCCATGTGAAAACTAACTCTGACCGATAATGAGCTGTCAAGCATAAATATCTAAAAGCAAGAGGGTCGAACCCTTCCTTAATAAAATTCTGAACAGTAATTATCTCTCCCTTCGACTTTGCCATTTTCGCTTTTTCGCCAAATACCAGAAATGCACCGTGCAACCAATAGTTGATCACTTTTTTCCCAGTAACGCCTTCGGATTGGGCAATTTCGTTTGTGTGATGTATCGGTATATGATCCATCGCACTGCAGTGTACATCAAAATTTTCCCCTAAATACTTCATACTCATGGCACTACATTCTATGTGCCAGCCAGGAAATCCAACACCCCAAGGTGAATCCCACTCCATCTGTCTTTTCTTGTCTTTTGGAGAAAAGAACCAAAGCCCAAAATCAGTTATGTTTCTCTTTTGTGGATTAAACTCCACTCTTGCTCCTGCCTTAAGACTTTCATTCAACCTTTCAAAATCCATCCCAGTGAGTTTTCCATAATCCTTCAGTTTCGAAGTGTCAAAATAAACCCCATCATCAATTATGTACGTGTAACCCTTTTTCTCAAGTCTCTGAATCAATTCAATCATGTCTGAAATATGGTCTGTTGCTTTTGGGATTACTGTTGGCTTAAGTATGTTGAGTTTCTCTGCATCTTCAAAAAAGGTTTTGGTGTAAAATTCAGCAATTTCCCACACAGTCTTTCTCTCTCTCCTAGCCTCAACCTCCATTTTGTCTTCACCAGTATCGGCATCGGAGGTAAGATGTCCCACATCGGTAATGTTCATCACATGTTCCACTTTAAAACCGTTAAACTCTAAAACTCTTCTCAACACGTCCTCAAAAACATAAGTTCTAAAGTTTCCCACGTGAGCATACAAGTAAACTGTTGGACCACAACAATACATTTCAACTTTTCCTTTCTCTATAGGAACAAACTTTTCCTTTTTACGTGTCAACGTGTTGAAGAAATACAGATCTTGGATTAAAGTTTCCATGCGCTATTCGCCTAAGAAAATAGCGATGAAAGATATTTAAGGGTTTTACCTACACAATAAATTAATCATATTTTTTAAGTCTTATCATTTCCCTGAAGCTTTTCAAATCCTGCGACACCTGCTTTAAAAAGTGCAGCTCCTCCATTGTTCTCTCAAATTTCGCGAACTCTTCCCGTATTTTCTTTATGAACCGCTCATTCTCATTCATCGTTCTCACTTTCACGCCTGATTCAGAATGGAGGGCTTTCATTGTTTTTTGGCTAACCACAAAGCTATTCCGTCATCGAGGAGAAAGGAGAAGGCTTCGAAAACGGAAAAAGAACTACTGGCTTGCGGCTTAGCCTTCAACCTTAGCCCTCCAATACTGCATCGTAAGACTTAATATACATGTCGTCTATAAAAACATTGCTGAATAACACGGGCATACAAACATGAAAAATATTGTCTAGCCTATAGCTAGAATGCCTTCTAGGATTTTCTTTTCTGGGATGTCTAGTTGTTTGGAGAGCCAGGTTTTTAGTAGTGAGGTGGGTTTTGGGAGTTCGCCGCTGTAGGTTACGATTTGGTTGTTTTTTAATGCGTCTACTTGGAATGTTTTTTCGGCTTCTCTGTGGAGGAATGACAATGTTTGGGCTTGATAGGCTAATGTTTGGAAGTCTTCCCATTGTTTGCAGCGCAAAATTACTGGTGGGCCCCGCATTTCTCTAACTTGTAATGTTTCAGCTCCTTGTTCCTGTGTTGGCTGTGCTGGTATTGCAGGGACTTCATGTGCAACTGACAAATACGTGATTAGGTTTGCTATTTCATTCTGTAATGTGGTTAGTCTCTCTTCAACCTTCTCTATTTTTCCACTGAACTCGCCGGTGTCGCCTAATTTTTCAGTTATCTTACCTAGCTCGTTTATTAATCGGTCTAAGTCTTTTTCATGCTCCTTCAAAACGCTAACTATGAAGTCTAGGGCTTCTAACGCTTCGTCTTTTGATGGAGCTTTTCTTGACATTGCTTTTTTTCTTCCTTTTCTTCAACCTATTAATACCCTTCTCTATAAATAAACATAGCGAATCCTCAAAACTTATCCTTGTGAAGACACATCTATACGTATTGAGAATTAAAACTCTTATGGGAGAGTTAAAATATCTGGTTTTAAAATGAGTAAGATACCCGCATAAGAAGGATGGATATTTATGCATGAAATGTTGAAATTTTCTGAAAAAGAAGAAGTAGTCAAGTTTATTTTAGAAAATGAAATCAAAATCCTTAATCTGTGTCATATTCCAGAAGATGGACGATTGAAAACCCTAAGTTTTTCAACAGCAAATAAAGAAAGGGTTTATGAAATTTTAGATTTAGGCGAAAGGGTTGATGGCTCAAATTTGTTCTCCTTCATCGAAACTGGGAAAAGCGACATTTACATTATGCCGAAATTTGGCAGAAGTTTTGTCAGCCCATTTTCGGAGGTTCCTACGTTAAACCTTTTTTGTGAATATCTAGATGAAAACGGAAAATCGTTGGATGTTGCTCCGAAAAACATTTTGGCAAGGGCTGAAGAGAAGTTGCTTTCTTCAAGCGGTATTGTTCTTAAGGCTCTGGCTGAACTTGAATTTTACATCATCTCTAAACAGGAAACTGAAATGATTTTTCCTGGTGCGTCAGATAAGAACTATCATGAATCTGCTCCTTTCACGAAGTTTGAATATCTGAGAAACGAGATTTTGGTCACGCTGGCGAATGTTGGTATTGCTACGAAGTATGGGCATAGCGAAGTAGGTCGGATATTATGCAAAGACAACACGCTTATGGAACAGCACGAAGTGGAGTTTACACCGCAGAATTTAGCTGAGATGGCTGAAACAATTGCGATTGCGAAGTGGGCAATTCGAAACATTTGCGTAAAATACGGTGTATCAGTCTCATTTTCTCCTAAAATAGCTCTGGAACACGCTGGAACAGGAATGCACATTCACCTTTGCGGGTTAAAAGATGGAGAAAATATAATTGCAAATCCTGATGGAACTTTAAGCATTGAAGCCATGAAAATGATTGGCGGAATATTAAAGTTTGCACCAAGCCTTGCAGCTTTTGGAAATCCAACACCAGCATCGTATCTGCGTTTCATTGCACGCAAAGAATCTCCAATGCATATCTGTTGGAGTGCTAGAAATCGTTTAGCTCTGATTCGCGTACCATTATGGTGGAATTTTAGAAGAAAGGGTGAAGGAAAAGGCGGTTGTAGAGAAACTTTTGAGTATAGGGCTCCTGATGCGTTTGCAAATGCTTACTTGCTTTTTGCGGGAATAGCCATGGTGGTGGATTATGGTTTGAGAAACTCTGAGGAGGCATTGAAAATTGCTGAAAGCTTGCATGTGGAAGAAACTGGCAAGAAAAGAAGGAGATTTAGAGTTTTGCCTCGTTCTTGCAGTGAATCGGCCAATAACTTAAGAAAGGATAGAAAGTTTTACGAGGCTGATGAGGTTTTCCCAAAGAGGGTGATTGATAAAACAATAGATAAACTGAGAGCATATAGGGATAAAGATCTATGGAAAAGTTTGGCAGACAAACCAGAAAAAATTGAAAACATGTTAAAGCAGTATTTACATTATGGTTAGGGTCAGGTTTGGAAGTGTTTTCCATGTTTGTTTGACTGTGAAATCAACCAATACGGATAGACCCCTCTAGGTTTTTTGTTATGGCGTTCTTTCTTGTCAGAATTATGAAATTTCTTCTGTCAAGCGCAGAATATGAGTGGTGGGTCGGAAGGGTTTTCTCCTGTGCCAATGGACCGGGCGGGATTCGAACCCGCGGCCTCCACGATGCCAACGTGGCGATCATACCAAACTGATCTACCGGCCCTCGCCAGATTAAGCACAATTAGAAAACTATTAAGCATTTTGCATTGCGTCGAAAATAATAAAATAATGAACACAACAACTCAGGATTAAAATCTCCATATTGCTAGACTGAAGGCTTGTTATGTGATTTTTGAACTGGCGTACTGATGAAGGGGGAATTTATGAAAACTGGCTTAAGATGGTTTGTGATGTTTCAGTTCTTCGTTCAGGTCGCAATGCCGCATATAGCATTGTATATTCTATGGCGCAGATGCCTATGGTGATTAGGATTATGGATGTGGGTTCGCATGCTGTTGTTTTTGCCATTGTCCACCATTCTAGGGAGCTTTCCCACTGCAATCTTTCTTCTTGTATCAGATTTGAGTTGCTTAGCGTTTGTTCGTGGCTTTGTATGGCTAAGTCTGTGATTAGCCACAGGGATACGCCTATAATTATGTATAAGACCCCTAGCAAAATTACTGCAAGCACACGTTTTCTTTTTATGAAGGTTTTTAGACTTGACATGTTGGAAGGAACCTTCTAAGTTTTTTACATGTTATTTATTGATGCGCTGAATATATGGGACTTATTTCAGTAATGGAATATTAGAAAAAGAGTATTATGTTGATTATGAGAGCTTATGGAAAAGGAAAGTGCACTATTGTGCTCGATCCTCGCTACTGTTGTTGACAAGTATTTTGCTATTGCCTTAAAATCCAAATTTGTAATTCATAACGTATAGATACGAGACAATGTGTCATCACAAAACTAGATTGCGTTGTTGATGCCTAAAAAGCTCAGACAAATCATGGTGAAGAACGTAGTAACCGTGAAACCAAATGCCACTGTAAAGAGCGCAGCTGAACTCATGAATGCGAATGAAATCAGTTGCCTTGTTGTTGTTAATTACGAGAAACCTATTGGCATCGTAACCGAGCAAGATATGTTGAGAAGGGTTATACACAAGTCAAGGGACCCGGAAAAAACATGTGTTAGCGAGATAATGTCGAAACCTCTCATTGTAGCGAAGCCTGACACGGATGCTCATGATGCTGCCAAATTTATGCTTGGGCGGAACGTAAGGAGGCTTCCGATAGTTGAAAATGGGCGACTTGTGGGGTTGGTTACGTTAACAGACATTATCAGTGCGAATGTTCAGCATAAGATGTTTGGAAGCGTGCGTTTATCCCCGTCCAGAAAGAAGAAATAGGCTCTAAACTATTTTGGTTTGGGCGTCAGGGAATGTGAGATAGAGAAAGACCATGCGGACCAAGTTTTTAAATGAAAAGTCATAATCTTCTTATATTATGTATTACGCGTTAGTTTGTTATCCAAAGTTTGATGGAAAAACTGAAGAGGGCATCAAGGTTTTTCGCAGAAAATATGACCCATTTGCAGATTCTTGGAAACCACACATACCATTCATATTCCCAATCCCTTGCAGCGAGGTTAAAGAAGAAAAATTAACAGAACACATTGAAACAGTGTTGAAGAATTGGAAACCATTCCCAATTCACATAGGAGGCTTTACAAAATCTTGGGACCACTGGTTGCTTCTTTTATTGAAGGAAGGAAATGAAGAAGCTATTGCTCTGCATGATGAACTGTACACTGGCATGTTGTCGCCTTATTTAAGGAGAGATATCGAGTATATTCCCCATATTGGTATTGGCTTATTTGTGAAAAAAGACGTTGAATACAATGTTCTAGACCCAAAAAAAGTTGACTTTGATGCGAAACTGTATTCTCAAGCATTAAAAGAAGCGAAATCCCTTAAAATCAGTAGCTTCGACACTGTTGATAGATTATTTCTAAGAAAAGTTATCATCAAAGTAGGCGCATCTTTGAATACACACGCGCCATTAAATGATTTCCTTATAAAAACAGTCAGTTCAAAAGAAATAAAGTTATAGTGTGTAGTGCACGCAGTTGTTTGTTGGTTGCTTTGGTAAAACTTTATCTTTTGTTGGCACGCTGACGACTAGGGAAGCACTAATCTGCATAATGGTTGCGTATGGTCTACCGCAGTGAAACGAGAGTTCAAGTCTCTCCCGGGCTACAATGAAACCAAATCGCCTCAAATGGTTTTTTATGTCCATCCTAAAACTGAATGATATTCATTTTCTTAAGAGTTTCTTGCTACATTTTCAATTTTTCTTCAGATACATAGTTATTGATGCTAAACCATAGACATGTTAAGAAATAAGGTTGGGAGGCAATGGAACTTTGGAAACAGATTCTCTTCTTTTTGGAATTGTTTTCGGTCTAGCCGCTGGTTTGTCTCCAGGGCCTCTTATAACCTTGGTTGTTTCTGAAACCTTGAAAAACGGAAAGAAAGAGGGAATTAAAGTCGCAATTTCGCCTCTAATTTCTGAATCACCGATTATTCTCTTTGTACTGGTGATATTGTCAAGCGTAATTGAAAACAGTATTTTCATGGGAATAATCTCCCTACTTGGGGCTTGCTTCTTGATTTATCTGGGTTTGTCGAATCTAAGGGCTAATGTCAAAGAATCTAAAGACCATCTTGAAAAAGACAATGTTCTCTTAAGAGGAATCACTACAAATCTTCTGAATCCAAATACTTACATGTTCTGGCTTACTATTGGAGGCCCCAGAATTCTAGAGAGTGCTCAGGTTCATATCTCAGCGACGATTCTCTTTATACTCGGATTCTACATGATGCTTG
>CAYZEP010000030.1:0-16098 GCA_964477645.1 uncultured Candidatus Bathyarchaeia archaeon
ACTAGACCCCGCATACTACATGCTCATAAACCGTGGAATGAACGCAGACTTGCTCTATTTTACCCCAAACCAAATGCCGCCAGAAAAATACCACTTTAAGCTAACCTTCACCGATAAAACTGGTTTTACCATACAGTTTCAATGGTTCGGCTACATCCATCTCGTCAAAGAAAAAGACCTAAGCAAACATAAACTAACAGCTCACCTAGGAATCTCACCAATAAACGAAGAATTTACACTCAAACACTTCAAAGGACTATTAGGCAACAAAAAAGCAGGAATAAAAAACTTCTTACTTGACCAGAAAAACATAGCAGGCATCGGAAACGTCTACATACAAGACATCCTATTCAAAGCCAAACTGCATCCAAATCGAAAAATCTCAACTCTATCTGAAAAGGAAATAAGTGATCTATACAACGCAATTCTGGACATAATAAACAGCAGCATTCGACTTGGCGGATTAGCCTACGAAAAAGACTTCCACGGAAAAAAGGGCAGACTCACCATAAACGAGTTTCTTGTAGGCTATAAAACAGGAAAACCGTGCCCCACATGTAATACACCGATAGAAAAAATCAAAACGGGAAGCACATCCTCGTATATATGCCCAAAATGTCAACCATTAAAATGGTCCTCAACACTGCAAAAGACACGCGTGAAGAATGCACTGAACTTTCATTAATGTTTTTCTTTAAACGTTTTGACATAATCAAAGACGGCATGGGCTTGCTCTTCTGAAATCCATGAGGATTGAAGGAGACAATCAACCAGTTCGGAAATCTTAGCTAGAGAGTGGACTCTATGGCCTAATTTTTCAAGGTTTTCTCTTCCACCTTGTTCTCTATCCACAACAACTATTAAATGCTTAACATGAGCACCCAGCTCTTTCAAAGGCTTTATCCCTTCGAGTTTAGATAGTCCCTCACTGACGACATCGTCAAAAAACAGTATGTGTTCACCTTTAGCAACTTCTGCACCAGCCATTCTACCAGTCATACCATAAGCTTTCTCCTCTTTTCTCACCACAACGCATGGAAGATGCACTTGGCACGCTATACTGGGCAAGATTAACGCACCTTTCAATTCAATTGAGGCTAACTTATCTATCCTTTCAGAAGCCATAATCCTTCTAATCTCATCTGCTGCAATTTCCACAATACTGCATAGCTCTTTTGGAGAGGAAAGCAAACATGCTAAGTCAATGTAATATGGGCTTAAAGCTCCAGACTTAATCTTAAAACTGCCGAACTTTAAACAGCCGGAACGATAAAGGGCATTAGCGACTCGAGATGGAATATCCGACATTTCGAACCCCAGAATGACTATACACTCTGAAATTTAACACTTACCAACAAGCACTTTTTAATCACGAGCATGTCTGGAGCGAAATTCGTGGCTTGATAAAAAAAGGATAGAGGGGTCTACAATTTACCAGTAGAAATCTTCATAAAATCAACATTCACTCTCCAAACCTAATAAAATTCGATGCAAAAACAAAACATTGAAGCACCATGTCAAATCTCAAATGTTTATTAAATTTTTCTTTGTATTCCCTGAATAATAATATGATTTTTTCGAGAGCATCCTTTAAGAATAGAATGTTTTCTATTGTAGCGTGAGGCTGAAAGGATGAAGGTAAAGGTAAACTACATGCTTTTCCTAGTCCTGCTCATTGCCATTATGACTACTGCAATCATGCGCGCAGAAGCATGCATCCCACCAAAAATTGAGATATTATCACCTAAGGAAATAATATATGCTACAGACTCCGTTCCATTAACCTTTACAGTTGATAAAGTAACTTCATGGATTGGCTATACTTTAGATGAACAAACAAACGTTACAACTTCTGGAAACACTACTCTAACCAGTCTCGAGGATGGAGCGCATTACGTGGTTGTCTACGCCAACGATACCTATGGAAGAATGGGAACTTCTAAAACAGTTTATTTCTCCGTTGACACAACGCCCCCAAATATAACGGATATAATTCAATTCCCACCTAAAGATAATGTGCTACCAGAAGATGAGGTCAAAGTGAACGCCACAGTCACCGATGATGTAAGTGGAGTGAAACGGGTGACTCTGTTTTACGCTTACAGTAATGGCAGTGGAACATGGATTAGAATCGTTAACATGACAAATCTTGAAGGACATATTTGGAATGCTACTATACCAAGGTTTCCTTACTGCACTAACGTAACCTACGCAATTGAAGCTGAAGACAATGTCGGTAACAGTATCACAACAGTAGAGATGGGGTACGACATTCAATACCATGTAATTCCAGAGTTTTCACCATTCCTTATCATGCCACTGTTCATGATGGCAACACTGCTAGCAGTTATAGTCTACAGAAGAAAACACACAATGTAGCTTTAGACCAATTTAGCTATCCACGCTAACCTGCGAACCTTTCATTTTTTTAGATCTATAAACTTCTGTGAAATCAGCATTAGATGACTAATTGTAACTCTACCGACGGTTCTTAAAGGAACACTATCGGATCATTAAATTATTATGAGTACTAACATTACTAAAACCAAAATATTAATAACTCAATGTTCTCATTGCTAGAAGACGCGAAGCGGAAAAACAATGGGTCACAGAAAAACACATGCCCCGAGACATGGTTCACTCGCTTATTTACCTAGGAAACGTGCTAAACGCATATTGGCTAGAATACGTTATTGGCCAAAAATAGAAGCGGACACACCTAGGCTTTTAGGTTTTATAGGTTACAAGGCGGGAATGACACACATATTCGCGATAGAGGATAGAAAACGCTCACCAAACTTTGGAAAAGAAGTAATACGCTCAGCAACAGTCTTGGAAACGCCGCCCATGCTCATATGCGCCATAAGAGCCTACACAAAAAATCCTTACGGTCTCCATAACCTGACTGAGGCTTGGCTTAAAGACCCTCCAGACGAGCTTGAAAGAGTATTCACACTTCCAGAAAACTTCAACACAGAAGAAAGCCTCAAAAAAATCGAAGAAAACTTGAATACGATAGCAAAAATCCGTGTTATCACCATAACTCAGCCGAAACAAGCGAGTGTGCCAAAGAAAAAGCCAGACGTAGCAGAAATAGAAATAGGCGGAGGAACAATCCAACAACAATTTGAGTACGCCAAAAGCCTACTAGGAAAAACAGTAACACCACCAGAAATATTCAAAGATGGACAATACATAGACGTTATAGCAACATCAACTGGAAAAGGCTTCCAAGGACCAGTCAAACGCTGGGGAGTAACAATACTCCAACATAAAGGAAGAAAAACAAAGAGAGGCATAGCAACTCTAGGCCCGTGGAACCCGCACCATGTCATGTACACCATACCCAGAGCTGGGCAAATGGGCTTTCACCAAAGAACAGAATACAATAAACGCATTCTAAAAATAGGCACAGATGGAAAAGAAATAACACCAAAAGGCGGCTTCCTAAGATACGGCGTAATCAAAGGATCATACATACTTCTAGAGGGAAGTATACCGGGCACAGAAAAACGTCCAATACGATTACGCTATCCAGCACGCCCACCAAAACATATTGCAGAAGAACCACCACAAATCACACAAATATCTCTTGAATCCCCACAAGGAAAATAAACGGTGAAAGCGATGGCCAAGAAAACAGCAAAAATCTTCGACCTCGAAGGAAAGCCAATAGGAAAAAAAAGCCTTCCACCAATCTTTGGAACACCATTAAGACCAGACGTTATAAAACGAGCCGTTCTCGCGATACAATCAAGTAGATTCCAACCGCAGGGCAGAGACCCCATGGCTGGAAAAAGAACCACAGCAGAATCCAGAGGCGTAAACCTAGGCATATCCAGGATGCCGAGAACTAAAGGACCAGCTGGAAGAGCAGCCTTGGCTCCGGGAACAGTGGGCGGAAGAGTGGCGCACCCACCAACTTCTGAAAAAAAGATTGTCAAGCAGATTCCCAAAAAGGAAAAACGCCTCGCCTTAATCTCAGCAATAGCTGCAACAGCATCCAAAGAGGTTATAGCCTCACGAGGACACTTAATTGAGGATGTTCCAGGGATTCCGCTAATAGTCACAGACGATTTGGAAATGTTAAAGAAAACCAAAGAGGTTGAAGAAGCCCTTATACGCTTAGGGGTTTTGTCAGATATTTATCGGGTAAAGGAAAGTAGAAAAATTCGGGCTGGAAAAGGTAAATACAGAGGCAGAAAGATAAAGCAGGCTGTAGGCCCCCTTATAGTTGTGGTTGAAGAAAAAGGAATATTGAAAGCCGCAAAAAACATACCAGGCGTTGATATTGTCACCGTTAACAATTTAAATGTAGAGATGCTTGCTCCTGGCACGCATCCTGGAAGGTTAACAATATGGACAGACGGTGCAGTTGAGAAACTCAACGAGCTTTATGGTAAAGGAGAGTAAATGTGATGGATCCCTATGAGGTTATACTTTATCCGTTAATGACGGAAGCCGCAAGTCTAATGATTGAAAAGGAAAATAAACTAATCTTCGCAGTCAATTTGAAAGCAAGCAAAGGTGATGTGAAAAAGGCAGTTGAAGAACTCTATGAGGTAAAAGTTGAAAACGTCAATGTCCTAGTTACGCATCAAGGGGAAAAGAAAGCCTTTGTTAAGCTTCATCCAGACTACAAAGCGGCTGATGTCGCAATAAAACTTGGAATATTGTAAATCATGTGGAGGACTGAGTGATGGGGAAAAGAATTCGTGTTCAGAGACGCGGACGCGGCGGATCAACGTTTAGAGCTTCAACTCATAAAAGGGTGGCCCCCGCGCAATATCCATTAACAATAACGGCAAAAGAATATTTTGAAGCAGCAATACAAGGTGTTATTGAAGAGTTTGTTCATGATCCTGGAAGAGGAACTCCACTTGCCCTAATAAGATTCGAAAACGGGGAAAAATGCTACACAGTGGTTCCCGAAGGAGTTCATGTGGGTCAACAAATTCAGATCGGTGGAAAAGCCTCGGTTGAAGTGGGCAACATTCTTCCAATAGGAAAAATTCCAGAAGGTACTATGATATTTAACATAGAACTTCGCCCTGGAGACGGTGGCAAAATCGCAAAATCATCAGGGACATACGCAATGGTGGTTGGTCACACATCCCAAGGAACAATAATCAAACTTCCATCAGGGAAGACAAAGTATATAGGTGATTATTGTAGGGCAACAATTGGTGTAGCCTCGGGAGCTGGCAGAACAGAAAAGCCCTTCTTGAGAGCTGGCGCGAAATTCCATTTGATGCGTGCAAGAGGGCGTAAGTATCCGAGGACTCGTGGAAGAGCAATGGTTGCCGCTGCGCATCCGTATGGTAGCAGCAAAAGAAGTGCAAGAAAGGGCACCACAACTTCGCATGGCGCTCCACCTGGGCAGAAGGTTGGGTTAATCGCTGCCAGAGGTACAGGGCGAAAAAGGAAAAGCGGACGCGCGGCTAGCATAGCAGAAGGTTTATAGCATTTAACGATACCAATAGGTTGAGAAAAGATGCCCAGAGAATTCGCATATCGTGGCTATACGCTTAATCAACTCCAAGGTATGTCAATGGATGAATTCATTAATTTACTCCCTTCAAGGCAGAGAAGAAGTCTCCATCGCGGTCTAACACCAGAACAGAGGATACTAATTGAAAAAATAAGAAAAGCAAAAGAAGCCTTTAGAAAAGGAAGCAATACAATAGTCAAAACACACGTACGAGACATGATAATTCTGCCCGAAATGGTTAGTATCGCACTTCTTATCCACAACGGCAAAGACTTCGTTCAAGTGGAAATAAAGCCTGAAATGATTGGGCATTATCTAGGTGAATTTGCGGTCACAAATAAACCGGTAAAACATGGTACTCCAGGCATCGGTGCCTCTCGTTCTTCAATGTATGTTCCGTTGAAGTAGCTTATTCCTCATGATTCTAGGCGCTGTAGTCCCTTTCTGAAGGTTTTTTATCTTGTTGCTTGGTTTCTGGTATTTGAGGCAAGGGGATCGGTGGTGGAATATTTAATGTTCTAGATACTACTATGGATTCTATGAAGACAACATTAGATATTGACTGCACTATGACTGGTGGCGGCGGTTTCTTCTCCTCATATTCCTTGTAGACTTTTTCAATTTCGCCTTTATCACCAGCCACGTATGCCCTTCCCTTTAGGTTTATCTGCGCTATGGAAGGGTTATAATTTATTGTTAAAACAAAGGGAACCTCTAACGAATCTTCTGATTTCTTCTCCATACCTACCAGATTGAGGTTCGTACCTATTTGAATCGGCGGGATAGGTTTTCTTATATCCCAAAAACGGTCAGCAGAAACATTAGTTATAGAAACATTTACCCTAATCATTTAAATCATCAAAAATACCAAAGCGTCGTATCATTTAAAGGTGCTTATTTCTCTGGAGGTTTGTATCGTGTAAAACCGCAATGTCCACAAGTGTATCTGTTGCCGTGGTCAGCCATGAAATATCCAGTGCCACATCGTTCGCAAGTTGGGCGCAATCTTACGGCTTTATCGTTTTCCACTTTATACAATGAGAAAACGCCTTTTTCGTTTTTCTTCTTTTTCTCTGGTTTTGGAGCCTTTACGGGTTTCTCAGGCTTCGCTTCCTCTTTCGGTGCCTCTTCTGGCGCTTTTTCTACTTCTTTTTTTGCTTCTGCTTCCTTTTTTGACATATCTTATTCCTTTCCCTCTTCTTTGGGTTTTTCAGGAGGGGCATTCCTTTTAATGACATATTCGGGTTCAATAAGTTTTGCTTGTTCAATGGAATCGTAAACGTTTGCTACTCCAACAGCCGTATGCGTCCCTGTTTTGGTTTCAAATTTTTTAACGAAAACCAAATCGGCATTCGTCTTAAGTGCGATAGCAACTGCTTTTCCAACCTCCAGTCTTGGCGGCGTGCTACCTGTTTGGTCATGTTTCACATGGAAATGGATTTCCCTCCGTCCTAGTAAGGGATTACTCTTCTCTGATACTATCTCAACTTCCATGATGTTTCCTCGTATGCGTTGCTGACTTGATATAATATCTTCTTATTTAGCTTTTCGAACATTTTCCATAGCTTTTAAAATTTCAGCAACCTCAGCTTTTTTCTCAGGTGTGACTTTGACCACAACAACACCTTCATACGGTTGGCCGTAAACGACAAGGGAGTTTTCTGGTGCATATAAAACAGCGATGAGCGCAAGCAAATCTTCCTCTCCATTTACGACTATTTTGATACGGTGATTGCTTTTCAAGGCGTCTTGAATTGCCGCAAGGGCTTCCTCTGTTATTGTTCCTGGAGGATTTACAACGTAGATGGTATTTTCTGTTGCGAGTGAAGTTGGTAGTATACTCTTTCTCATAACTCTGTTATCTATTATTGACAGTTGAGGAAGCATGTTGCTTTTCACTAGGTTTTTAGAGACAGTGTCCCCGACAGAGATAATACGTGAGGGTCTTTCTTTATCTGCCATGTCCTTAAATCTCTTCATTGTCTCATTAAATGAGCCTCGAATTAGTGTGCCGAGGGGTTTCTTAAGTTTTCTACGCAATTCTGGCGTAAGACTGTATGCGATGGGCATTGTATCTAACCTTTGATTTAGTGTAATTCAATAACCGTTTTCTAAATATTCTTATCCCCTTCTTGCTTTAAAAGTTGGCACATGTTATCGGCGAGATGCTTCACGTGTGAAATTACTTTATTATTTTGAGCTAAATCGCCCTTGTAGCCAGTAGTGCCATATTTGCGGTAAGAAAAAACTTTAGCGATTATTTTCGGTACATCATCTTGAATTGGGCAGCTCTTTGGCGATTTGAAACATTCATAATTGCAGTTGCTACAGGGCGTGATTTTATAATCGTAAGCGTTCAAAATTTCAGTTTCTGCACCTTTCGTATTGTATTGAACTGGTTGAGCAATATTTCGGCAAGATTATAACAGTTTCCTCTTTGCCTTGCGCTGAAGACCAATGCGGTAACTTTCATAAGCTTTCACTGAAGTTGCAAGGACAATACTAGTTTCATCTGACCTTTAATGCGTAGCGCCCTTTCTCTTTTATGTTCATGGCTTTCGCAATAGCTGACTTCTCCGGGTCAAACACTATCACTAATCCACTGAAGTCATCACTTAATGTTGATGCTCTACATTTTGGGCAGATGTTTTCTCTGGTTATGAAGTGACAGGATGAACAAGCTTTCTCACTCATCTACTCACCTTTCTCTTTTTCTCTTGACTTTTTCTCCGCTGCCTCTTTTATCCTCTGGGTTTCACTCTCAATCCACTCTAGCTTGCCGAGAAAGGGTTGCCTAGCTGTTACACCTATCTTTCCGGAACTTCCGGCTCTGCCAAGAGAAACAGCAGTTATTCGAACACGAACTTGATCTCCACTTGTCAGTTTCCTTTTCGTTTCTTTTCCAAACAAAACACCTTGTTTCTCGTCATAAGAAATGAAGTCATCCATAAGCTGTGAAACGTGAAGCAACGCATCAATTGGACCTATACGCACGAAGGCTCCGAAATCAGCGACCTCTACCACCTCTCCTTCCATCACTTCCTGAATTTTAGGGTAAAACGTTAACAGGGAAAAAGTTACCTTGTGGTAGGCTGCTCCGTCTCCCGGAATTATTTTTCCAACAGGGCTCACTTTTACGTGAATCACAGCTATGACATAACCTAATTCTTCGTCAACAACACCCTCATATTTTGCCTTAACCTGCTGGTACCCGACTGCCTCCAAAGGATTGCCAAAAGTTTCGGGTGGGATGCGAATTGTATCTTCGAGAGTTACGAGTTTAAACAGGGGACTATATCCTCCCATCAATTTCCAAGCGTGACTTTTGTCTCACATAAATAACTGGCACATTTATATCTCTTAGCCTCTTTCTGAGTTCTCTGTCATTTGTAAACACTGGGCAATTCCATTCCTGAGCTGCTTTGACAATGGCATCGTCTGGAGAAACCATAGATTCTTTGTTCACCTCAACTAACTTGCATTTTTCAGCTAGCTTCAAGGCGTAAGAAGCATTTCTCCGCATTTTCGGTGATCCTTTCTCTGCAAGTTTCTCAAGTTCTTGTCGAACTTGTAAAAGCAAAATTGGTTCAAAATTGGCTCTTAAAAGCGCCTTTAACTCTTCAAATATGTCAATTTTGAATTGCAGTGGGACAAACAAGGCGTTCGAGTCTAAAATTACTTTTAGTTTCTTATTTACACTTTTGAGTTTAGTTGTCATGTTAATGTAGCGTTCCGTATCCTATCAGTCTCCATCTGCCTGCTATTTTCCTGCTTATTGCAGCCCTCGAACCGATTTGTGCGCATATTGGTCGCGTAAGCTTAACCGTAGCATTGTTTTCTTTTATTGAGGCGACTTTCCCCACGGTTATTGCGGCGCCTAGGTGTAAGAGTAAAGTTTCACCCATGCTGACTTTCTCAACTTTTGAAAGTTCTTTCGTTCCGACTGCGCGTTCAAGAATTTGCGTTTCTAATGTTAGTTCTGACAATGTTTGAGGAAGTGTCCCTGTTTTCCCGGCCATGTTGCCCGTTAAGTTGTCTGCCTTTGAAAATGATGGGTCTAAAAGTGTTCCTACACCCACTAATCCGCCGCAATAGGCCTCATTTACACTGTTCCCACCTGCATGTAAGCTAACGATCTCGCTGAATAGAGGGTTGTAGACACTTTTTCCCTCTTTTTCCGTGGTTATTCCAGGTCGGATCTCTATCTCTTCTCCAATCACAAATTTACCCTGCAGTATTGTGCCTCCAATCACTCCTCCCTCCAACTTCTCAACAGAAGTGCCAGGCTTGTTAACGTCAAATGAGCGAATCACGTACATTAGTGGAGGTTTCTTTTTGTCTCTTTTTGGAGTTGGTATAAACTCTTCCATAGCTTGGATGAGAACATCTATATTGATTCGACGTTGTGCTGAAACAGGGATTATAGAAGCATTTTCTGCAATTGTTCCTCTAAGAAATTTCTTAATTTCTTCATAGCTTTTGCGCGCCCTAGCCACATCAACAATGTCAAGCTTGTTCTGCACAATAACAATATTTTTTATACCAATAATTTCAGCTGCGGCCAAATGTTCTCTTGTTTGTGGTTGTGGGCATGTTTCATCTGCCGCTATAACGAGTATCGCTCCATCCATTATAGCCGCCCCCGAAAGCATTGTCGCCATTAAAGCTTCATGACCTGGTGCATCCACAAAACTGACTGCCCGAACAAAAGTTGTTTTCGAACCGCAAATTGGGCAGATTGGTTCTGTTGAATAGTTTTTTGGAGTCTCACATTTGGGGCATTTATAAATTGCCATGTCCGCATAGCCCAATTTTATTGTTATGCCTCTTTTCAACTCTTCACTATGTCTTGACGCCCAAACACCAGTTAACGCTTGCACTAACGTTGTTTTACCATGATCAACATGACCTATGGTGCCAATGTTAATTTCGGGTTGCCTTAGTAAAGTCGTGCGTTTTTCACTGCTCATTTTTTCATTTTCCCATAAATACCTATAAATTATTGAAGGATTAGAACTATGCGAGTTAATAAATGTTAAGCCCTTATTTTTGTGAAAAAAGCTCATGTAGACGAATTAGAAACTAAGGTAAGAGTCTCCATCGTCCAGTAATAAATGTTAACTTTCTTATTCAGTACTACTTACTGCTTGAGCTTCTGCCTCAGTTTCTTTTCCAGGAGTTTCTTCTTTCTTCTCTTTTGTTTTCTTTCCCTCTTTTGGTCGCTTTGGCTTCTCAACAATTTTCATGTTTATTTGTACAATTTCGTCTGTTACTACGTTTCCACGAATTGTTTTACGTCTTCTCGCTCCTTCGTCTTGAGGGTTAAAGCCTACTCCTCCGCTTAATATTACTTTTCGGCGGACACCACCATGAACGTTTGGCCTCATTGGAAATCCATCCTTGTCTGAACCACCCGTTATTTGCGCTTTATATCCAGATAAACCAATTATTGATCCATCTACTACTTCGCCTATTTTCCTTCCAATCAGCGGAAGGGCACGTGACTCCTCAAGCTCAACAGTTTGCGAAGCTCCTGTTTCCGAGTCTGATATTATTATTTTGAATTTAGCCATTAGTGATAAACTCTCCAGTGGTGTTATGAAAGTTGAATATCTCTCTATTAAGGATTTATCAAACTTAACGTGTCTTCAAAGAGAGAAAAAAGTGCTTGGGCAATGGTGTAAACTCTTATTCTACATGAACTCTGAACAAGTCTACGTCTTCTCGCATTTCAGGTGTCGCTTCAAGAAAGTCTCGTACTGCACGTTCGATATCCTTTGACTGTGTTATGTATCTTCCAACAATGATTATGTCGGCACCCTTTCCTAGGGCTTCTCTTGCTGTTTCCGGGGTTATTCCGCCTGCGACAGCAATTAAAAATCGTTTATCCTTAAAGGCCTGCCGTAGTTCTTGTATTAGGTCTAACCCTATTGTCCTTCGAGTTTCTTGATCTATTCCTCTATGTATGATAATTACGTCAGGAAACTCCTTTAATAGTCTTAGTTTCTTTATCGGATCCTCCACATTTAGCATATCAACCACGGCATATATTCCAAGTCTTTTTGCTTCGTTGATGAAAGAATCAAGGGTTTCAACAGGCGCCAACCCAGCCGCAACCACGGCGTCCGCGGTTTCATCATAAGCTAGGTCAACTTCAACCTTTCCAACATCTAATGTTTTCAGGTCTGCAACGAAGAATATGTCTCTGGTTGCGTCCCTTAGTTCACTTATCACTTTTGTTCCATACCTCTTTATGAGAGGCGTTCCCGCCTCCAGTATTATTCTGTCGCTTCTGGGAAGCTCTGCTATTATTTTCTTTGTCCTTTCTAAGTCTGGTACGTCAAGTGAAATCTGCACATAAGGTGGTCTCCACAGACGTGGCACTCTGAACCCCATTATTGGGTGTTTAGCTCTATCTTTATCGTAGAAAACTTTCTCAAGTGTCGGATACTTTGACAAGGCTCTTTTCAACGCGAGCTTAGTTGCTCCATAATTGTAATGGTATATTCTGCGGTAATCGCTTGCTTGCGGGTGTACAAAAACACTGCACACTATAACCCACTCATCTACCTTATCTTTCGGGATGATTCCTTCCTCCACAGCATCAGCAACAGCTTTCGCCACAGCAGCTTGAGCGGGACCAAAAATCTTGCCTGCATCTTCAAGGTTCTTAACAGTAACCTTTGGCACAAGCAATGTATGTGGCTTAGGTGGAAGATTAGGTCTTATAACAGCTAATAAAGGCGTATGACCTGCAGAAAGATTTGATAAGCCCGCAGCAAAAGCTTCTCCAACAGGCCCATCTTTGTCGCCTATTAAAAGGTCGATGTGTGCAACTTCATTAGCTTCTCCTACAAGTGCCTCCCCAATCAAATAGGTGCTTCTATTCGCTTCTACAGTTTCTTGTAGTATAGTTGTCGGTAAGCTTTCTGAAATTTCCTTAAAATCGACATTAAACTCTCTTAACCAAGTGTAAAGGGTATCCCTATGAATTTTCAGAATGCTAGCTGTTCCTGAAATTGTAGGTCTTGTCGGTTTTCCCCTCAAAAGAGTACGGGATTCTATTTCTTTCTTAGCGGCCTCCGTCAGTATCCTGACGAATTCATCACGGGTTTCTGGTTTTTTAACGCCATTATCCGACATTTTCAGTACACCTTCACTATCTGATTGGAACAGACTAGTATATAAAACTGTCGGATTCTAAAGTAGCCCCTCAGAAGAATAGTATGGATGCTACAGAAGATTGTCGGATGATAAACTATTTCTGAGTACCTTTTCTAATTTTTGCGGCTTTTTCTTAGATTTTTGACGAGAGCTTTGTAAGGATATTCTGATTTTTGATGCGCCGTGTTGCGATTTTTTCATTCTCATCGGTAAGTCTATATACTTTGAAAGCCTAAAAGGCTTAAATCCACTTTGAGGAGCTGTCTGAATGTCGTGGAAAGATTTAGTGTGCTTTGGCGTAATTGTATTAGGTATAATTTTATTTTTGTACGGCAGCAACTATTATAATGCGACGGTCGGCTGGACTGGAGTATCCCTCATTATCGGTGGCTTTTTGGCGGAGATAATTCTGCAAGTCTACGAGACACTAATCAAAAAGAAGATTGATCAAAAACCGTAGAGTTTCGAGTACTTATCAGTAAGATAGTCCAAGTAGGGTTTGACTTTCAACTCTTCTCCTGTAATTTTTTTAATCAAGTCCGCAGGGTCATAGAGATATCCACGGCTGTGAACATTTTTGACCAGCCATTGTTTTATGTCTTTGAAATTGCCTTTTGTGAGTTGTTTTCGCCAGTCTGGTAACTCCTTCTCTAGCACGGAGAGTAATTGTCCACTGTAGATGTTGCCTAAAGCATAGCTTGGGAAATAGCCGTAAGAGCCGCTTGCCCAGTGTGTGTCTTGCATTACTCCTTCAGAGTCATTTTCAATTTTTATGCCCAAATATTCCTTGTATTTTTGATTCCATATCTCTGGAAGTTCCTTTACCACTATTTTGTCCGCGAACAAGTCTCGTTCAATGTTAAATCTTATTATAATATGCAGCCCGTATGTGACTTCATCTGCCTCTACGCGAATTTTGGAAGGCTTAACGTGATTTATGGCGTAAACAAAGGGGTCCAACTCTACATCTGCGAGAGCTTTGCCTGTAAGCTCCTTCATTTTTGGAAGAAAGTAAATCCAGAATTCGCGAGAGCGTCCAATTATATTCTCTATGAAGCGAGACTGTGATTCATGGAAACCATGAGAGCAGGTTGTGCCAACTGGCTGGTACATCCACTCTGGGTTTAGGTTTTGCTCGTATAAAGCGTGTCCAGCTTCGTGAAGCGTTGAGAAAATTGAAGATGAAAAACTATCTTCGTAGTAGTGTGTTGTTATTCTCACATCGTCATAGTAGCCTGTTGTGAATGGATGTTCAGTTTCGTCAATTCTCCCCCCTGCCTCCTTTGACGTTACGTCGTATCCGACGGATTCGGCAAGGGCTTTGGCAATCTGTCGTTGCATGTCTATTGGGAGTTTACGTTTGAGAATCCGCATGTCTGGTTGTTTTGAAGCAGTTCCGCATTCATTTAATATTGAAACCAAGCCTTGCCTCAATTCGTCAAAAACTTTTGTAATGGCTTTAGCTGTCATTTTCGGTTCAAAAATGTCTATTAACGCATCGTAAGGTGTCGCTGTCTCTTTTACTTCCATTAAGATTTCTGCAGCCTTCTTTTGTAATTCAACAAGCTTCTCAAGTTCAGGCTTGAACATAGAGAAATTTTTTGCTGCTTTCGCTTTCTTCCAGACATCTATTGTTAGGGCTTGTTGTTTTGCGATTTCTGCAACGAGTTCTTCAGGAAGCTTTGTTTGTTCATCAAAGTTTTTCTTTATTAGGTATATGTTTCTCTTTTGGACTTTATCCAGTTTATCATGTTCTGGATGTCGCATAATCCTTTCCAGTAAGACACCTACTTCTGGGTCGGTGCTCATTTTATGGTCCAAGCGGCTAAGTAGGGCGAGTTGTTGGCTTCTCAGTTTGATTGCTTTTGGAGGCATCATTGTTTCCATGTCCCAATGGACAATTGATTCGGCGGACTGAAGCACAAGTAAGTCCTTCACTTTCTCCATCAGTTTCTTGTAGTTTGATAACAGCGTTTCCGACATTTATCATCACCTTGAATGTGAAGATTATCCGATAGAAGCAGCTCGTATATGAGTTTTGTGTGAGTACGAATTTGCAGCAAAAATGGCTGATTATCAGAACATGCTAAACTGTTAACAAGGATTCAATGGACGAGGCAAGATTCTCGATAATAAACTTAAAACACCAAACGAGAAGATTATCAAAGGTGAAGTTCATGTTCACTATCGCGGCTGAATGCAGTAAATGTGGAGCGGTTTTCCCTAGCAACAAGGTTTTAACAGTATGTAAAAAATGTGATGGAGCCCTTTTATTTAAGTATGATTTGGCTCAAGTTGCTAAAAAAGTATCACGAAAGGTTTTGGAGAAAAGAGAAGACACTATTTGGAAGTTCATCGAATTGCTTCCCATCACATCATCTGCAAACATAGTTTCCTTAGGAGAGCCGTACACCCCTGTACTTCGATTATCAACCAATTGCGGCGCATCCTCCAAGAACGTGTACCTTAAGGATGATGGAAGGCTTCCAACTGGAACATTTAAAGCTCGAGGAATGGCGGTGGCAGTTTCCGCCCTCAAAGAGTTAGACGTAAAAAGCATTGCAATGCCATCTGCTGGGAATGCTGCCGCTGCGTTGGCTGCTTATGGAGCAAAGGCTGGAATTGAAGTTTACGTGTTTATGCCGAAAGACACGCCCGAAAGTAACCTTAAAGAATGCAAGTTTATGGGAGCTAATGTGTATCTTGTTGACGGATTGATAAATGATGCGGCAGAAACTGTTAAGAGATTTAGTAAAAACTACGGATGGTTTGACATTTCAACGAATAAGCAGCCCTACAGATCTGAAGGATATAAGGCTATGGCGTTTGAAATTGCGGAACAATTCAAGTGGGATTTACCAGAAAACATAATCTTCCCGACTGGTGGAGGCGAAGGAATCATAGGTCTTTGGAAAGGATTTAAAGAATTAATTGAGCTTGGTTGGGCTGAAAAGATTCCCAAGTTAATTATTGTTCAGTCTTCTGGTTGCGCTCCACTTGTTGAAGCATACAACAAAAATGAGCCTGAGGTAAGAGAAACGTGGAAGAACGCTGAAACTATTGCAACCGGTTTACGAGTTCCGCACCCGTATGCAAGTTACCTCGTATTAAGGGCAATAAAAGAAACGAAAGGCATGGCAGTAGCAGTGGATGACAGAGAAATAATTTCTTCAATGAAAGCCTTCTTTAAGATGGGCATATACGCATGTCCTGAGGCAGCCTCCACTCTTGCAGCATTGAAAAAACTCGAAAGTGAAGGCGTATTTGATCCTGGAGAGAAGATCCTTCTATACCTAACAGGTAACGCAATGAAATACTTTGATGTTATAAAAATAAAAAAGAACGAATTTCCTATGTTAAACAGAGACGCAAGTTCACTAGCTTAGAAAAGGTGCTCCGGGCGGGATTCGGACCCGCGTCTTCGGCTCGAAAGGCCGGAATAC
>CAYZEP010000031.1:0-15812 GCA_964477645.1 uncultured Candidatus Bathyarchaeia archaeon
GATTCTGCATACTTATGTGTAGTTTTGTTCTACGCACACCATCTTATCTTACTATAACGTCGAAAAGTTCTGATTAGACATACAAGAGAGGAGACTGTCAAACATTGCGCAAGGAATGCTTCAGAAAACAGTTAATGAAATTGTTACAGTCGAAAAAAGCCTTTGCTATACCAGTGACGTACCTAATACTCTTTGTTTCGCTTATGGCAATAATTTCTCTCACATACAGTTTCGCCGTAGCAAAGATAAGCGCTAGAGGAACTCTGCTTAAGGCTTCGGTGGCCAAGCAAAACATGCAAGTTTTAGATGATGCTGTGCGTTCTGTTACCTGGAGCTTTGGCGCCTCAGAAGTTGTTTACATAGATGACTGCGGAGGCATTTTCCAAACTGAGCCTACAGCTAAAAGTTTGCTCATCAACTTTACTGACGAAAAATCTTTTTATGAAATTATGTTTAACAGCTCGATTGGAAAAGCTTTCTATGAACTTGAGCCTTCAGAATCTAATTATGATGGCTTATTCGTTAGAGGCGATGATAGAGCAATAATAAATCAGAGCGCTTTTACTATGACGCAGCTTTACTTTGCAACGGGTGACGATGCTAAGGAACTAGCACTTTGTTATCGTCCATCTGCAACTGCGGCACTAATTGGCACAAGCAACGGAAAACCATTAAACCTCATTCGCATACACGTTATAAACCTTAATTCTTCGCAGAACCTGATGCTGAGAGAAAAGTTTTACCTGAAAGTAACATCTGTAAACGTCACGACAACCACGAGCCAATACGAGTTTAATCAGTCTGTTTCCTCTCTTGCATTAGAAGCAGTTTTTGACGGAATCCGAAGTACTGTTTGGTTTCCAATTTCAAGCGATGTAAGCGGTGCTGTTGTAAACGTTGAGATAGTTGTCTGCAATGTTAAAATTCAGAGGGTAGAGGTGTAACATCTGCCATCCATAACGCCCAGCTATTTATATACATTCATCGCTTTAGTAGCTGTCAGCAGTCTTCTCGTCTTCTCTTTCATGGCTTACGCAGAGACCATACGAGTTTTTTCAGAAACAAAACAGCTGAAAAACTTGATGAATTATGTGACAGCCAAAAGCACAGAATTGCTAACACTTGCCTTAACAACAAACGCCACGACTGAAATCTACCTTCAAATGCCCACGGCTATAGGCAACAAGCAATACTGGCTTCAGCTTCGCAACGACTCTGCGAAGGCATGGTTGGAAGGCGGTTTGGGAAACATACTCATGGAAGGAACGGAAATGCGCGTCTACCTTCCAAAAGAAGCCTCAGCAACAGGCTATTACATTGGAGGTTATGGAGCGGCTCACTTAAAATGCTACGCCAATGTCGAGGTTCTACAAATTCAGCTTGCAAGCTCAACTGAAGGTGACTGAGATGAAGTTCAATTTAAAATCACGCAAGGATAAACCTCAAAGCGAAGATACCTTCCAGAAAATGATGAAGGAAGAAGGTGAACTAATCGAGTTTTTAGATGTTAAAAGATGGAGCGTCCCTGAAGGCTACACTGAAGTTGAATACTATCCGCTTAAGCCACCTTTCTCCTATGCTGCAATCGTTCAAAATGAGGAAACTCTGGAATATCTCTACGTCCTTGACGAGCTACCATTAGCGAAGGAAGAACGAGACGGCTATTTTAGGCTAAGAAACATTCTAGAATATGAACTTCAGGCTCCAGAGGGTGAAGAGACCCTCGCTGAATCTTTTGGTAGGCAAATGCCATTAATACTTTCCAATCACAAGAAAATGTTTGCTGGAATTTCTCCTGTCGGAATGCGCAAAATCCTTTACTATCTTGAAAGGGACATAGTTGGCTACGGAAAAATAGACCCGTTAATTTATGATGATTCTGTCGAAGACGTTGGATGCGGCGGGATAAATAAACCAATCTTCTTGTGGCACAGGAAATACGAGAACATAAAAACCAACACAGTTTTCCGAGACGAGCAAGAATTAGACGACTTTATAATGCGCGTTGTTCACAAGGCTGGAAAACACGTGAGCATAGCCTTCCCAATAGTTGACGTTACCCTACCTGAAAAGCATCGTTTAGCCGTCTCCTTCGGAAAGGAAACAACACCATCTGGAACATCCTTCACAATAAGAAAATTCCGCAAAGATCCATTCACAATAATAGACCTGATTGAAAACGAAACCATAAACGAGAGTATAGCCGCCTACCTATGGCTTTTAATGGAAAATAAAATGTCACTCATGATCATTGGAGCCACAGGCGCTGGAAAAACAACAGCTCTGAACGCCATCGCATGCCTCATAAGACCAAACTACAAGATAATCTCTGTCGAAGAAGTTGCTGAGATAAACCTGCCACATGAAAACTGGACATCAACAATTGCTCGGTCAGGCTTTGGAGTTGAAAGCGAAGGAGAGATCACACTCTACGACTTGATTAAATCGGCTGTGAGACATCGTCCAGACCTTATAATTGTAGGCGAAGTCCGCGGTGAAGAAGCATACGTGTTGTTTCAGGCACTTGCAACTGGGCACGGTGGTTTGTGCACGTTGCATGCTGAGGATGTTGACACATCCATTAAGAGAGTTACACAGCCGCCTATGAACATTCCATCATCCATAATTCCGCTGATGAATTGCGTGATTAATGTGAAACATGTGAGAACGCCAGTTTTTCTGGAAACTGGAAAACGCCTTTCGAGCAGAAAATTCACAAGCATTTCAGAGATAAAAGACGCAAACAACTTCCAAGAAGTTTTCAGTTGGAACCCTACTACCGATACTTTCAAAGAAAACTTATCTGCAAGCTATCTTCTAAAAAAGATGGCACTGAGCCTTGACATTCCAATTGAAAAACTCATAGATGAATTGGAATATCGTAAGCAAGTGCTCATACACATGGTTGAGCACAACATCCGTGACTATAGAAACGTGAACAAGGTCCTCAGCAAATATTACAATAATCCACAGCTCTTCCAAAAAGAATTTTTAGAAAAACCTAAGTGGTGAAAATCTTGCAAAGACAATTTAAAAGACCGAAGATATTCGGTTGGATACTGAATTTTTACGGAAAAGAGGATGCAAACGAAATTAACCGTGAGCTGCCCTTTGCTGCGCTTCTTTTCACGTTGCTAGCCGCTAGTGGAGTAACAATTTACGAAAGCTGGAAAAAACTCTGCAAAATAGACCTACTGCCAAATTTCAGAAAAGAAGCTGGTGAAATTGTTAGGCAAGTTGAGGTTTTGGGTTATGACCCTTTAACTGTCATGTATAGGCGGGCTGAAAAAACAAAATCGAAAAATTATCGTGAGTTTCTTTTGGGCTATGTTTCCTCTGTCAGAAGTGGCGGAAATGTCGTGAACTACCTTAAAAGCAAGCTACGCTCAATATTTGAAGTCCAAAGCGCTTTTGCAATCCGTTCGATCGAGCGACTCAGCACACTAGTAGAAGCCTACGCGGTAATGCTGATTGTAACCCTCTGCTCATACATACTCTTCATCATATTTGCTACCACATCCGTCTTTGAACCAATGAAAATGAGTGAAACTCCAGGCATATCTCCCACAGTTGTGTGTATTCTCATATTTTTTGTGACCCCTTTGGTTTCGATAATTTTCATGGCTATTGCGCATGGGGAGAGAAAGAGTAATCTAATTGGAGTTAAGCAGCCCTACTACGCTGCCATATTGCCCTTAATGGGCGTTTCAGCCTTTATAGCAATGCTGTACTTTCTGCCGCAACTTGAATACTTAACAAATGCGCAAACATTTCCGCTTGTTGTTACTGTTTGCCTTCTAATAGTTTCACTTCCCCCTGCAATAGTTTACATGAAAATAGCCAAAACCAACTACGATGCAGAAAATTCTATGCCAAGCTTTCTTAGAGATGTGACAGAAGCCAGAAAAATTGGGCTTTCACCAGAAAAAAGCATAATCCACGCCACAAAACGCTCAGGGTACGGAAAGTTTTCCGAGACATTGAATCTCATCAGAAGCCAAATGGAATGGGGGGTCTCTCTTAGAAAAATATTCGTAAACATTAAACAGAAAATTCAGACATGGCCTGTGCTTGTTAACTTTCTGATACTTGTTGAAACAATCAAGATTGGTGGTGGTTCAGCCGCTGCACTGGAAACGTTGACAGACTACAGCGAGAAACAGAAGGATGTTGATGTAAACAAAAAGTCGCTTTTAAGACCGTATGTGATCTTGGCTTTCATATGGAGTGTCCTCATAGCCTTAACAACAACAATGGTTGCTATGACAGTTTACGCATTAACGCAGATATCACTTCCAGGGGCAGCAGCCATGCCACTTGGAACCATGCAAACTCAAATAAACCTTTTCTCCACAGGCATAATTTTGCAGTGTTGGCTTTCCGGGTTTTTTGTAGGCAAAGTTAACGAGGGTACATTTGCTGCTGGCTTTAAGTACTCCGCAATGCTTGTGCTCACAGCCTATGTTTCACTTCTGCTTTCCCAGAACTTTCTAGGTGGCATGTATGGCATCGTTTCTTAGCTAAAACGCAGAGTTGAAGAGGGGAGTTATCTAAAATGCCTGCAATATCCGTTGACACGTTCTTTGCATGTTCGTTAATGGTTCTGCTGGTGCTTTCAGCCATGGCTGGGACCTCAAGACTTCTATATCCTTACATAAACGATGCAGTCGATGAAGATATCGCCGAAAGGTATAGGGAAATCTCCAAATATATGCTGCTAAATGATGGAAAACCATCAAATTGGGGACAAAACGGTCAAACAATCCCAGAAGCGTTCGGCTTAGCTAAGGCTGACTCAGACAATCCATACGAGTTAGACATAGACAAAGTTTCGAGACTGAACAGTGAAAGCATCTATATGCTAAATTATGCCCAAATATTTACCGCTCTTGACATTTCTGACACATCATTTAGGATAGAGATAAAACCAATTTTCGAAGCTGCTATAAACCTCACTGCAACTTTTGAAGGAACGAATGAGGTTGTTTATCAATTTGAAATCTTGACCGAAAAACATGGGGTTCCAGTTCAAGCAGAGTTGAAATGTTATGTAGCTGCGGACAACTATCTGGAAGCATATTTTGCCTATACTTCGGATGGCAGAACTGACTTGAACATAACTATTTCAAATGATGTGATTGGACCAGCTGTATTGGTTGTTTTTGCAAGGTCTGCTTATGACATCAAAATAATATCTTTTAATGTTTACACTTTTGCACATAATTCAACAGAACCCCAACCTAAAGGCACTTTTCTGAGTCTTAGTCCTCTAAACTACACTTTAATCGCATCTCTCGTTTATCCAGAAATAGCCTTGTCAAATGCCTATGCATTAGCCTTCAACTACAATTCAACTCTAACGCAAACTGCAAGCAATAATGAATCCACCACATATAGTATTCCGCATTTCCTAGAAACGAGTCCAACATTAATCGTTGTAACTGGCTGGAATTCTACAAGCTTCTTTTCCGAGTGGACTGCATATCCGCAGGTGCCTCTTCAAATAGGCGCGGACTTTGCAGGTTCAATGACTCTCTCAAACGTTTTCGCCTATACCTACATTATCACCATCAATTCCGCCTTTTATGAATGCATGATGTGGCTTGGGGGTCCAAGAGAATGAATGGCACAAATGAAGGGCAAATCAGAATAATTGAGGCATTCCTTGCTGTGCTAGTTATTTTTTCATCTTTCGCTGTTTCTGCAAATCTCGTAGTAACGCAGAACACGACTAAAAGTGATGATTTGACCTCTGTTGGGTTGCAAACACTTTTGAAATTGGATTCTGAGGGAAGTCTGGGAAAATACATAGATGATAGAAATTGGACTGCTCTACGGGATGCCCTCAACCTTGCTTTACCAGCAGGTATATCCTTTAACCTAACAGTTTATGACGAGCGAATGCAGCAAGTCAACACTGCTATTATCTCCAATGGCGCCTTTAGCAGTCAAGAGATAGCCTTTGTGGAGTATGTTTGTGCAAGTCAAAATCCAGTTTTCAATTGTTACAAAATTCATTTGTATCTGGCGGTGGCTGAATGAGAAGGTGTGAAAGAAGGTTTAGGGAAAACTGTTCGGGGCAGCTTCTTGTAGTGGCTGCCCTAGCCATAGCCCTATTAATTTCTTCGACAACAATCTATGTCTATGAACTTAGTAGAGAAATAACCAGCCCAGACGCTCCGTCAATCAGCAATTTTATCCTCGCCCTAAAGCAGAGCACAAGAAACACCATGCTAAGTTCGCTTGCAAACGTTTCAAACGGAGGAGAAAAAACAGTGTTAACAGCAAATTTAAATGAGCTTTCCCAGGTTTTTAGGAGCCTAAATAATTTTGGAATTGTTCATTTAGACTTCACTGCCCTCAACGATTCAACGTATGATTCGGGCACATGGCTTTCATGGGACACGAGCGACTTGGGAGTTTCAAGCGCTTATGCGAATTTCACGTTAAGCGTTTATGGCGTAACCGAAACAATAGCGATAGACTATGCTATCAACATAACTACAACCCTTATCGTCAACGGCTCCTATGTCTTACTTGAGGGCGAAACAAAACTTGTGAATCTAACATGCAAAATTTATAACGAAGATGAACCAACATTGGCAAAAAACATAACACTGTTTTATGAAAACCTTGGAAACTGGACACAAGTAGACGCTTCAAACAATATTACCATTTCAGATTACGGCGACGGCACTTACCTAATCTCTTTCACCGTTACAACTTCTTCAGATCCCGTGCAAGTTTCAGTGCATACCCATGACTTGCGAGATATATTTGTCAAAGCGAACACAACATGCTATGCAACTTAGGCTTTTCGAGTAAATTTTAGAACCGCTTAAATACAAATTGCCTATGTTCAAGTTAACTGGAGAATTGAGGCTTTGAAATGATTGAAAAGCATGTGTGCCGCCATCTTTTCACGCTTCTAAAATTAGCTGAGATGGGAGCACATCGAAGAACAGCTAAAATTTCAACCGAATATTTAGCTGTAAAGTTAAGTACATCCCAGCAGACAGCTTCACGTTACCTAATTGAATTGGATAATAAGGGATGGATTAAACGGACCATAACGCCTGAAGGATGCCTCATAAAAATCACAGACGCAGGCGTCAAAGAGCTACAAAAGCTTTATTCAAATCTACGCTTTTTGATGGAAGCTGCTTATCCTCCCTCAATAACTCTAGAAGGTACGATCTTTACGGGTTTAGGTGAAGGAGCCTATTACATATCAAAAGAGCAGTACAGAAAACAGTTTATGGAGAAATTGGGCTTTGACCCTTACCCGGGCACGCTTAATCTGAAACTTACAACTGATTATGATGTCAAGGCTCGTTCGGAACTTGAGGGTTACCCAGCTATTGAGGTGGAAGGGTTCAGAAATGAAGACCGCACTTTCGGGAATGTGAAATGTTATCCAGCAATAATAGCGAATGAGGCTAAAGGCGCGTTAATCTTGGCCTTAAGAAGCCACTACGACGTTTCAGTGTTGGAGATTATTGCACCTGTTTTCCTTCGAAAACATCTTAAACTGAAAGATGGGCATAAGGTGAAGGTGGAAGTTTTAACACTCCCATAAGCGGGGAAGACGCTAGAGGGAAAATTTTCAAGATTCTAGAGGAGTTTGAGGCTAAGCTAGTCGAGATGGTTCCGAATATGAATTAAGGTAATGAAGCCTATCAGAAAAGTTTAAGCTTTAAACCAACACTTAATGCGTTAGGGGCGTGTACCGCCTAGGAATATTAAGGAGAAAAAGCGCGGGAGAGACTAATGAAAGTGTATAGGTTTGAGTAGGTGTTAAAAATGGATGAGAAAGTCAGTCTAGGCATCATGGTTGGAATGGGAATGACGCTTGTAATGCTTGGATTTTTAGGTTGGCTATATGCTTACTTCTTGTTCGAAAGATTAAGCTATGTGTTTGGATTTGTGGGAATAGACACCAGCCATTCTATATTCGCTGACCTTGGCAAAACAATGCGGATTTATGTGGGTTTTATTATAAGTGGGTTTGTGTTTCTATTCTTTGGTTCTTTAGGAATAAAAAAGAAAGTGAAGAATGACACAATCAATCTAGGAATTTCGCTGGTTCTTGGTTCGACTCTTACATTTCTAGGCTTAATCAGTTGGGTTGAAACCAACTTCTATATGATGGGTTTAATGTTCGTGCTTATGAGCATTTCATTTACAAAATACAAGGCATACGCTAAATACTATGTTCCCACGATCTTGATTTGCGGAGTCATAATTACAATATTGGGAATTAATCTTTTATACACTACACACTACGGGCTTGTCTATGCGACAGGTTTAAGCGTGCTTGCTGGTGGAGTGATTAACGTCATCATTGAAAAGAAAAGACGAAAGGCAAATAATTGAATAAGCCAGAGAATATCTAGAGCATAGATAGCCCTAATTGAAGGGCAGAAAGAGAACAAGACGGCAAGAAGTGGGGAAAGAATGGAAAAGGGAAAAGGGATGTTCTTGAACAACGTTGGAATTATCTTAGGCATGCTAGGTGGGGCGATAGCTGTTTTGGAATCTAGTATTATCTTAGCTTATACCACTGGAAGTCACGGATTAGTTGGTCTTGGAGCAGCCATTTTAACAATTGTAGGAGCTATAATCGCTTACAAAGGTTCAAGACTTCTCGGTGCTCTAATAATATTCTTCTCCACACTTATCGGCCAGTTAACTGGTGGCATTATCGGCTTAGCAATATCAGTGATAATAGCCCCACCACCTTCGCCCATATTCAATGAAACATTTGTTGTCTCGGGTTGGACAGCACTTAGTCTAGTCGGCAGTGTCCTCATACTACTTGCCATTTGGAAAAGCAGAGAGTGAAAATAATGATGAAGAGAATAATTAAAATTATACCTAAATTTATACGGTGTTCTTACTTTGCGTTTTGTCGCCAGAACGTAACCAATCAATAATCCAACAGCCAAACCGCCAAAATGAGCTAGAAAGTTCACGTTCGGACCAATGCTAATCATAAACAAAAAGAAGGCATACATTAATGCAGTTACTATTGACTGGCCGATTGCACGTCGAATATAAATAGTGCACGCTCCAAACATTCCAAAAATAGCGCCTGAAGCTCCAGCAGAAGGCGGTGCAAAAGGTCCGAAAAGCAATGACAACAAGTTTCCAGCTAAACCGCTTAAGAAGTATATGAGAAGGTATTCTTTGATGCTAAACATTTCTTCCGCTCTAAGCCCAAAAATGAGCAGAAAAAACATGTTGCCTAGCAAGTGTATGATGTTCACATGGATAAACATGGCTGTGAAAAGCTGCCAATACCAGCCGTTGAAGACAAAATAGTTCACTTGACCGTACTGCAAGATAACATAATAATTTGTTTCTATAAAATCTCCACTAAGTATCGAAGTGTAAGCGTAAACAATTATGTTTAATGCGATGATAACGTAGGTCGGAAAAAATTCTCTCGAATCCTTAGGCAGTGTTAAGCTCATCGTTTGAAATCCTCAATAATCCTCTGTTTAATCTTTAAAGAACTGTCCAACTCGTCCTCTCCAAACTTACCAATCTTAACAATTTTAATCTTTAACCCCTGCTTTTCTATGTAGTTCTTCACAGTTCGTTCCATACCACCTTGATCGTATCCAACAACAATGACGTCTGGCTTTATCTTTTCAATAACTCTTCCAATGTCAAATTCTTCATAGCCAAGAATAGCCTCGTTAACAATTTTCAAAGATTCAACGAGAGCTCGCCGCTGATTTTCTGGCATGATGGGTTTCTTACCTTTTCTTTTTTCCACAGTGCTGTCTCTGGCTACAATAACTATGAGTTCAGCGTTTCTTCCACCAGCTTTCTTTGCTTCCTCTAAGTATTTTACATGTCCTAGATGCAGCAGGTCAAATACGCCTGAAGCCAAAACTATTTTTCGTTTTTTTCCTTCTTTACTGGCCATTCAAATTTCACGGCTCCTATCAATTTTAATGCGTCTAGCAAGCCTTCACAATAGGTGACAGAAGCTAAACTTACCTCAAATCTTTTTTTGTTCTCATAGTATTTGGCGTCCTCTAAATAGGCTTTGGCAGACTCCAAAACTTTTTTGACGCCTTTAATATCAACATTTACGCGAGTTTTAGCAATCTCCATTTTGCTTAGAGCATACTCCGCAGAAGCTATATCTTTCGAGACAAGTTTTTCCAAACTCATTTAACCATCTCCATAAGTTTTTTGGGAGCACCAGCTAAGATTATGAGAGCTTCAGTTTCCATGAAATGAAGTTTTCCTGGAAAAACGATGCAGTGGGGTGGACCTCCAAAATCGTAACTTAACAATTCCTTCAGGAAACCAGCCTTCACTGTTGGGTTGTTGCTTCCAGCCCTTGCTATGCCGATCACAAGCGTGTTCATGGTGGCTGTTTTCTTTTTCCTTTTCTCCTCAATTTTCAAGAGTATGCTTAGGCTTTCACGAATGCTCAAGTAACGTTTCTTCTCCGCTTTTATGTCTAGTAGGCAAAGGGTGTGAAGCCCAAGTTTTTTGTTCTGAGCGATGACTTCGTATGGAGTTTCTGAAGAGGTTTCTTCTGGGAAGGGTATTGTCACGCTTTTTCCAAATTTGTAGTTGTGCAAACCAGATAAGCCCATTACGGCGGAAAGTATTGAGGCTCCATGAACAATGCAAGTTTTAATTCCAAGCTTTTCAGCCTGTATTCTTAGGGCAATATGAGTCGTAGCAATGAGCGGGTCGCCTGGAACAAGCAACGCAACCTTGCCATTTTTAGCCACTTTTAAAATGGCTTCTCCACTCTCTTCTTCAAGCTCCCTCCTTGAAATAACGTAAAGCTTTTTGCGGGAAATTTTTTCAAAGTTTTCTACTGAAAAATTGGGCATAAAGCTCGTGTAAAGTTCTATGAAAACATTGTCTGCGGCTTTAACTTCTTCTAAACCGTGTAAGCTTATTCCCATTTCGTCATGTAAGCCAAGCCCTACGAAGACAATCTCACCCAACGAACTCAACCTCACAACCAAATTAGAATTAAAACTTAAAACTGTTAACCTCTAAATCATAACTAAAGAGGGTGCCAATAACATGAAAGTGTTCATATCAGCGGATTTGGAAGGTGTGACTGGTGTCGTTCACGAAGAGCATGTTATGCGTGATGGACGGGAGCATGACCGAGCTAGGAAGTTCATGACTCAGGAAGTTAACGCTGCTGTTGAAGGAGCTTTGGAAGCAGGGGCAACAGAAATAGTTGTAAATGATTCCCATGGAACTATGCGAAACATAATTCCTGAAGAACTTCACGAGGCAGCAGAACTTGTTACGGGTTCACCTAAGCCTTTATCCATGATGCAAGGTATAGATGACACTTTTGATGCGGCATTTTTTGTTGGCTACCACGCAATGCCAAGTAGTTTCTCAAGCGTTTTGGGACATACCTATCATGGAAGAGTGGTCTATAATCTGAAGGTGAACAAGAGAATAATGGGTGAAACTGGAGTCAACGCTGCTGTCGCTGGCTATTACAACGTACCAATAGTGCTTGTAACTGGAGACGAAACCGTAACGAGAGAAGCGGTTGAACTTCTTGGAAAGGTGGAGACAGTTGCTGTCAAAAAAGCCGTTGGAAGATATGCAGCTCAATGCTTAGCACCACTCAAAGCTAGAAAACTAATCAAAGAAGCAGCCTTCAAAGCCTTGAAAAGAATCGGCGAATTTGAGCCTTTCAAGTTGAAGCCGCCCATAACTTTCGAAATAGACCTAATAAATACGGGGATGACTGAAATGGCTATGCTCATTCCAGGAGTAAAACAAATTGCAAGTCGTACAGTAGCTTATACGTCAAATGATTTAGTAGAAGCATTCAAAGCTTTCAGAGCAATAATAGCCTTGGCAACCCCGCCTCTTTAACGCTTTCTCATAATCATAAGACTAAACTTATTAACAGCCTCTTAATTGCATATTTCAGAAGTTACATGGGGGCCCGTAGCTCAGTAAGGCCAGAGCACCGGACTCTTAAGTGAAAAAGGTTCACGCGGATATCCGGGTGTCACGGGTTCAATTCCCGTCGGGCCCGCCATCCTCGAAGCTTTCCCCAAGAAAATGCTGGAAGAGATGCGTTAACCATGATTGATTGGTCGGAGATTTTGAAAGAAAGTCCGATTGATTGGCTTCTTGAAGAGGCTAACCCTGCGGTCCGCTATTTTGCACTGCGCGATATTCTTGGCAAAAAGGGAGATGATCCTCAAGTTCTAGCTGCAAAACGGGCTATTCTGGAATCAAAAGTGGTAAAGACGATATTGCAGAAGCAAAACCCCAAGGGATACTGGGAGGAACCATCAAATCCTTACCATCCCAAGTACAAGTCTTCTTACTGGCAAATAATGACTCTCGGACAGCTTGGAATGGATAAAACTGATAAAAGGGTTGAAAGGGCTTGTGAATACATTTTCCAGTTTCAATCAGATGAGGGAGGTTTTTCAAGCTACACTTTTGAGCGGGGATTAAAAGAGCATGAGTGGCAAAGCAAGAAAGGAAAGAAGTTGCCGTCACCGAACGAATATGCTTCCTCAATTGTTTTCGAGCATCAATATTCATGCCTTACTGGAAACATGGCGGCTGCATTGATCAGAATAGGATACGCAGATGACCCAAGAGTGAAGAAGGCCCTTGAATGGCTTGTGAAAATTCAGAACAAGGACGGTGGATGGCTCTGTCCCTACTGGCGAGCACATGTTAAAGATACGCATGGATGCTTCTACGGAACAATTTGCCCACTGGAAGCTTTCAGTGAAGCCCCAAGAAAGAATTTAACGAAAGAAATGGAACAAACAATAAAGAGAGGAGCAGAATTTCTTCTCATGCACCGCCTCTTTAAGGCTGATCATCACGATTACAAGGTAATTAATCAATCGTGGTTGAGACTGAGTTTCCCATGGTTTTATGGATATAATATCTTAAGAGGATTAGATGTTCTAACCAGGCTAGGTTATGTGAAGGATGAACGTTTAAACGATGCCGTTGAAGTTCTTTTACAAAAAAGACGGAGCGATGGAACATGGATTTTGGAAAGTGCCCCTATTGGAAGGATGCAAACTAATATAGAGGCGCAGGGGAAACCTAGCAAATGGATCACTCTTATTGCTCTGAGAGCGTTAAAGCGCCTGTCTTCAGCGTAAATAAGTTGCGTAACTAAGATGATAGTTTATTCCTCAAACATATGTCGTTAACTGAAACATCGCTGATATAGCATGCACAATCGTATTTTTTCGGAGAAGGCTTTGACAAACAAAAGCAAACATAGAGAAAGCAATGATGAAAGTTCGCACCGCTACACAATTTTCCACGCATTATTTGAAGCTTTGAAAGAGAATGATAAAAAACACAATAAGAAATAAATCGCTATTCGCTAAGTCTTTTTCTGGTATGCATCAACTAGGTAATTGAAAGAGAAGTGTTTCAATACGACGCTTCCCGATATGCTCATTAAAAAGATTTTGAAATCTTGAAGGTATTTGCCCCAGTCTCTTCTGAAGGTTTGGTAGAATTTTACAAATTCCGCATAATCCTTATGCACTGAAACCATAAGCGCATCTGCTTCGAGTCCTTGACCTGTGCTTGAAAACACTACGTTTGGGTGTTGCTCTGTCCATTTTTTTCCTTGATCCCAAAGGGGGTGTACAAGTTCCTTTGTGCGGGCAAATGTAAAGGCTACTATGTCAAAGCCTAAGTAGGACAGATTCGGAATTGTAGTGTACTGTACTATCGCTTCCTTTTCTAGAGTTTTCCTTAGCCGAGTCACAGTAGGCTGCGAAATGTCCAAGATTTTTGCTAAATCTCTGTCGCTTCGCTTTGAATTTTTAATCAGTTCGAAAAGTAGTTTGACAAGTTTTTCTTGTTTCATAAAATAATATTTGCGTGAAATCCTTTATGAAACTTTTCATTGGTTCGGTCAAAATCAAAAAAACATGTGGCTATTTATGCGCAGACCTTACCGCTTTCACCGTTCTCTTCAAAAGCAGTTGAGCTGCCTCTTGTGTTGGCCAGCCGCCTAAGCCGCAATCAGGCCCGGTAAAAGTCATTTTTTCTCCGTATTTTTCTTTTGTAGTTACAAGTCTTTTTCTTATGGTTTCTTCGCTTTCAACCAATTGTCCCGCTTTTGGCTTCATTATGCCCTTATCATGAAGCTCTGCCACAATTGAGTCTATGTCCGTTCTTGATGTGCCAACCCTTATTTGTTTATCCGCCCTTTCCAGCATGCTTTTTGATATGCCGTCTATGTTTCGGGGAGATGCTGCATACTCAAATGATAATACATCAAGGTTTTTAACGTGTAACAAGTCTGCAACTTTTGAGGGGGAATGGAGGTGAATCTGCTTTATAGCGCCTTTAAAATCGAAGGTTTTTTCCAGAACATTCAAAATTGTGTCTCTGTCAGCAGATATTTCTTGAAATCCTAAACTTGGCTCGTCTATCGACACTACTTCGGTTTTGACGTATTTAGAATCTAGAATCGAATTTTTTGCAAATCGTTTTGTAGTTTCTGCAAACATTAAGAGAATGTCCATGTAGGGCGTGGTTCCGATCTCTTTCAAATACAATTCTATGGGTCCCGTGACACATACACGAAGCAACACTCTCTTTCCAGCTTCTTCATAAAATCTTTTGGCCTCTTCATTGATCACGTACACTTCGGGGATAATCGCTTTTTCCTCATCAACTATGTATGTGCCTTTATCCATGGCTTTATGGATGGCATCTGTAAACTGTTTATGTATGTCGTAATGTTGTGGGTAGTTAACAATGTCCAAGCCAGCGTCACACTTTTTTCTAAAGGAGTCAATTATGATTCGATAAAAATTGTTTAGCAGGAATTCGTCTCTTCGGATATCTTTCCCGTTGATGATTGCTTCTCTGGCAAGAACATACGCTTTATCGAATAATTTTCTATCAATTAAGGGCGGTAGAGGAAAACTGCCTATATCATCAACATGGATATCCATGCAAGAACATTATTCAGCAGACTGTTATAAGGCTAACTTTAATACAAAACCTTGTAGGGCTTTTGATTTTCATAATTTAACGCTTTGCGTAGTAAGACATATAAGTTACTGTTATTTTGTGAACATTAATTGGTGCATATTTAATGAGTGTTTGGAAACTTCGTGTATCAATGGTTGGAACTTTAGCCATAATAATCGGCCTATCCACATTAGTGTTCACGGTGATCCTAAGCCTATTCAGCACTTTCAACATTATAACTTTAGGCATTTTGGTAGTTGCCTTCAACATTTTCCAATGGCTAATATCACCATACATAATCGATGCTCTTTATCGCACCCGTGAGTTACCAGAAAACGAGAATCCAAAACTTCATGAAATTGTTGAAAACCTCAGCAGAAAAAGTGGAATAAAAAAGCCGAGGTTGATGCTTGCGCAAATCCCCATTCCAAATGCGTTTGCGTATGGTTCACCAATTGCAGGTACACGCGTAGCCGTAACCAGTGGACTATTAAAAACGTTGGAATCTGAGGAAGTTGAGGCTGTCATTGGGCATGAACTTGGACACTTGAAGCATAGAGATGTGCAAATAATGATGTTTGTTTCACTTTTGCCCGCATTACTCTATTACATTGGATTCTCTCTTATGCTCTCATCCATGTATGGCAGACAAAAGGAAGGCGGTGGCGGATCAGCATTATTAGGCATAGGCCTTATGGCTTTCTCTTGGATTCTGAACATGTTCATACTTTACCTGAGCCGACTACGCGAATATTATGCTGATAGACACAGCGCCTTAATAGTCGACGAAGGACCGCGGAAGCTTTCAGAAG
>CAYZEP010000032.1:0-15407 GCA_964477645.1 uncultured Candidatus Bathyarchaeia archaeon
GAAAAGTATGGGGATCGTTGCTGGGAAGTTGAGGCAATCAGACCCAGAACCCTTTACAAATTGATAGAAAAGGGACTTCAAGAAAATGTGCCAAAAGAATTTCTAGTTGAGGCTGAGGCTAGGGAACGGGCTGCCCGACTAGCACGGCCAGTCACGGAGCGCCTGCGAAAAATCATTGAAAGAGAAGTTTTGCGCCTACTGGAAGAAGGCGTACCAGAAGAAGAAGTTTTGGCCCGAATTTCCGAGAAATACGGTATTCGCCTTCGCAAACCCAGCGCGCGCTCTACCTTCGAGACGTATTCTTGCTGGTCTTTGAAGAGTTCCTCTGCAAGCTGCACGTAGATGAGCGTGTTTTTGATGTTTTTGTGGCCTAGCGTCTGCATGACGTGCAGGATATCTTTGGTTTTGTGGTATTCCATTGTTCCTTTGAAATGTCGGAGGGTGTGAAAGGTTATCCAAGGTCTGTTCTAAGTAGGTTCACCAGAAAGGTTGGAGCTCACAAGCTCAGAAGAATAATAGAGGATAAGGTTGTTAGACTCCTGAAAAGAAGCAGGACTGTAGACGTTGACGCTGTTCTGGATGCTTCTTTCATAAAGGCTTGGAGCATACGCCACCCAAGAGATAGCCAGAGGGGATTCAGTGATTCTCAAGCGAGGGTTGGAAGAACAGGCAGAACCTACAGAACCTATGGGCTGGGTTATAAGCTTCACTTGTCCATAGACTCTGAAAGGATGCTTCCCTTAACCAGCCTTTTTGCACCAGCAAACCAGAACGAGAAGAAACACTCGTTGACAATACTGGAGAAGACAAAGCAGGTTCTCAGAACAGCTGGAGCCAAGCTCAGAAGCATAGTAGCGGACAGCCAGTACAGCGACGAAAAGCTTAGAAAAACAGTTTCTGAAGCCGTGATTCCCTATCCTTCGAACCAGAAGCGCGGTGTTAGAGACGTCTTGAGGGTTGACAAAAAGTTCAGAACCCACGGACTGGAAGAACTGAAACAGGAATACCACAAAAGGCCAACTGTCGAAGCCGTCTTCAGCTTCCTAAAAACCCAGTACAGCATGGCAGCAAACAAGGTTAGAGGACTGAAGAACATCGCCCTTTATTCTCTGTACAGCATACTCAGTCTAGTCCTAACAAGAGAAGCAGCAGAAAATATTAGGCGAACCGACAAAGCCGTCTCACCAACATACTTCAACACATAATTTAGGGACAAGCCAGCGCGCGCAGCGCATTTACATCTTGTGGTGCAACACGCTTCGATCAGATCCACGATGAAGTGAAGATATAATTTAAAAAATACTAACTAATTATTTTATATAATATTATTTTATATAATAGGTGGCACCTTAACCTATCGATCTAAAGGAGGTAGACGAATTGATCCGGAATTTCAAAAACATTATTTATGAAAAGAAGGAAGGTATAGCTACGATTAAGTTTAACAGGCCTAGGTATATGAATGCGCTTACTAAAGAAATGATGTTGGAAATCGACGAGGCTCTCACGGACGCGCGAAATGATGATGATGCAAAAGTTTTGGTGATAACGGGTGTGGGTCGCGCCTTCTGTGCGGGGGAAGACCTTAAGGAAGATCTTGTCGAAGTGAGCCCTTTAGAATTCAGAGATAAGATCTTAAGATATCAGAAATTCACCAAGGACGTAAAGGACATGAAAAAAGTTGTAATAGCCGCAGTAAACGGCTATGCCCTAGGAGGAGGATGCGAGATGGCGCTGTCCTGTGATATGGTGGTAGCGTCTGAGAACGCGAAATTTGGATTTCCAGAGGTGAAAGTTGGGTTACTTGTGACTAATGCAGGATTCCACTGGTTGCCCAGATTGGTTGGAGAGAAAAAAGCGAAGGAATTAGCCCTTATTGGTGACATGATAGATGCAAGAGAGGCTGAAAGGATAGGTTTAATAAATAAAGTTGTACCAGCAGAAAAACTAAATGACGCAGTGCTTGAAATAGCTAAGAAAATAATGGGTAATGCCCCAATATCTGTGGCATTAACGAAATTATTAATAGATAAGGGTATCGATTCGAATCTTGATTCAGTGATGGCCCTTGAGACTGAGGGTGTCACTGTAACCTATGCTACTGAAGATCGAAAGGAAGGCGCGCTTGCTTTTACAGAAAAAAGGGAACCAAAATATCAGGGAAAATAATCTCACCACGCGCGAATTAATTTATTCACTCTAATAGTGATTTATATGATCCAAGAGACTAGCGAGTTTGACGCAATAAAATTTGCTGTTGATCCTAAATCTATTGCCATCATTGGAGCTTCAGAAAGTGAAAAAAAATTCAGTGGAACATTCGTACCAAATTTAATCAAATGGGGGTTTAAAGGTGAAGTATATCCAATAAACCCGAAAAGAACAGAAATCATGGGCTTAAAGTGCTATCCAAGTTTAAAGGATGTCCCCGGTTCTGTAGACTTAGCTGTAGTTGCCGTTCCATCTCCCTTTGTACCTCAAGTTGTGAGGGACTGCGTAGAAAAAGGTGTTAAGTCAGTTATTATGGTGTCTGCAGGATTCGCTGAGGCAGGTGCAAAGGGATTAAAAATACAAAATGAAATGGTAAAAATGTGTAGAGAAGGAGGTACACGTATAGTTACAGGTCCAAATTGTGAAGGTATAATTTCGTTGGTCCATAATACCTGGGCGCATCTCTTCGCCTCTCCGATATCACCAGTGTTTGGAGAAATAGCCGTAGTAGCGCAAAGTGGTGGCATTCTAGAAGCAGTTCTCAATCACATGTGGGATCACGGTATAGGAACTAGCTATGGCATTTCCACGGGCAACGAGGCAGACCTGGGAATTCCAGATTATATGGATTACTTGGTACAAGACGTGAATACGAAGGTCATCCTCTTATTTATAGAGGGAATCAGAAAAGGCGAAAAGTTTAAAGAATGTGCAGAAAAGGCCTTAACCACTGGGAAACCCATAGTAGCGATGAAAGTTGGTAGGACGGAAAAGAGTAGGTTGACGGCAATGTCACATACTGGTGCTTTGACAGGGATCGATGAAGCGTATGATGCAGTTTTTGATCGCTTCGGGATAATCAGAGCGTATAACATAGATGAACTAATTGGTGCAGCTATGGTGTTAGCTTGGCAACCTCTGCCGAAGGGTAAAAGAGTTGGTGTAGTTACAGATTCTGGTGGTTTTTCTTGTCAAATAGCAGATGTGACAGAGGAAACTGAGCTGGAACTACCAGAATTTACTGATGGAAGTGTGCAAATATTGAGGCAGATGCTTCCCTTTGCCGCCACCCCAAAGAATCCGCTAGATGTTACCGCGGTGGTAAGTCCGGAAGAATATGCTGAAGACGTGGCTAAGTGCATTAATGTAGTGGCGAATGATCCTCTTGTTGATATCGTTTTAAATGTCATTACCTATTGGCCGCTCCCCATAATACCTGAAGTCGCAGAAAGCGTTATTGATGCCGCAAAAAAAGTAGTTGAACTGGGTAAACCGTTTTTAGCGTGCTGGCCTTGGATAACAGCGTGTGCTTTCCCAGATATCATAAAGCAGTTCACCAAAAACAAGATACCTTTTTATGATATGCCTGAGAAAGCAATAAAGGCAGCGCAAGCCACGGCCAGATACTCGGAGTACGTAGCTAAGAATGAAAAAAGCAAAAAGTTCAGTGAAAAGGTTGCTTAAGATGAAAGGTATAGAAAGAGTAAAAAAAATCATTAAAGAGGCTGGCGGTAGAGGGATACTCACACCATTAGAGTCAGAGGAAATTTTAAGAACGTATGATATCCCCGTTGTAAAACAAGGATTAGCTAAGACATTAAACGAAGCTGTTTTGATAGCAGAGAAAATAGGGTATCCGGTCGTGTTAAAAATAGCTTCACCTGATATTACTCACAAATCAGATATCGGTTGCGTGAAAGTAGACATAACATCTGGCGAGAACCTAAAGAAAGCGTACAAGGAAGTAATGAGAAGAGCGCAAAAGCATAAACCGAAAGCGAATATTTGGGGAGTTTTAGTGCAAAAGATGATCGAAACAGGAAGGGAGATTATAGTCGGTATGAAAAGAGATCTAACGTTTGGTCCGGTAGTTTTATTTGGATTAGGAGGAATTTTTGTGGAAATCTTAAAGGATATAAGTTTCAGTATTGTACCCATAACAAGAGATGATGCCCTGCGAATGGTGAGGCAAATTAAAGGATATCCAATACTTAATGGATATCGCGGTGAACCAAGGGTCAATATAGAATCCATAATAGACATAATTTTAAGAACATCAAAATTGGCACAAGATTTCAAGGATATTTTGGAAATAGATTTGAATCCAATATTTGCCCTAGAAAAGGGATCGATTGTAATTGATTCTCGAATACTCCCTAAAAGATAGAAGTATTCAACAAGAAAAGTTAAAGCACACAAAAAGGCGAGGAAAGACTCACTATCCACGCTCTACGTAAGAACGTCTCCTTTAGTAAAATAGGAATATCAATTTTTTTACAAAACTTTGCAATATTATTTGGACCAAAGTATCAAACGGTTTGGTCTTTTTTCCCGGGCGTGTATTGGGCATGTGTTTTACCTATGACCGATTGTTTATCCTTCTTTCCGATAGTTCTCTAGGTTTGTTTGTATGAAAAAGTTTCAAAAGAAGGCGAAAAATCGAGAATAGGTGACAAACTTATATCTGAATTACTCCTTCAGAATACGCGCGCGCTATGCACGCGTAGCATATGGCAACGTGCATTCTGATTTTTGCGGCGCCTCTCCATTTAGGGTTTTCCATAAGCAGCTCAACCTTCCCAGCCTTAAAAGCCCTTTCAACAGCCATCTTAAGCTTGTAAAGCTCCACAAGCCTTTTGTCGCCTTTAACCTTGAAGCGTTTAGTCACGTATAATTTGATGAGGGGCTCCTTAACGCTTAGTGGGTGCGGTATTATTGGCTCAGCCCCATACTCCCTAATCGTCTTGAAAACCTCTGCAGAATAGTATTGGCTGTCAGCTACTATTTGGCTTATGCTTTTTCCATATTGCCTAAGCATGCTTGAAGCCTTCTTCAGTAGGGGCTTAACCATTTCCTTGTCGTTGACATCAGCCGCCCGTACAATGTAGGCTATGGGATAAGCGGACATTGAAGCCACTGTATGGACTCTCCATCCAAGCCTGTAGCTTCTACGCTCAGTTCTTCCAACCTTTGCGCCTCTGTCGCTTATTCCACCCTTCCTACCACGCCTAGAATAGGCCTTCATAAATGTGCTGTCAACGCATAGCTTAACAGCTTCAGAAGGGTCAATTATGCCCATGCTGAAAGCTTGATCCCTAAGCTCCACAAACAAGCCTTCAATGGTTTCCGGCCCAGCACGTTTGATGAATAGGCTGAAGGTGTTATGCTTAGGAGTGCTATTCCCATTGAACTCGCAGATTTCTCTGGCGTACTGCCTTCTCTCAAGCCTCCTGCAAAGCTTCCTAATAGACGGAATAGCCTCGAAACGCATAAACACCAAAGCCAAAAGTATTGAACGCACAGGATAACGAGGCCTACCAAGCCCAGAATTGGCGTACAAAGCCTCAACACGCCCCACAGTCAAGCTTATATCAACCTCAGAGAACAACAACTTGAGGGTGTCAAGGGGTAGCCGCTGAAATCCGTCCAAAATGGGTTATCACCTCCATTAGAGGTTGATTCAACTATCCCTTGACGCCCTCACCCCTAAAAGCTTAACTAAACCAAAAACAGGCTTCGTTAAAAGAAAAGAGCTAAAAAATAATTAATGACCACTTATGCGCGCGAACGCTCCTCAGTTCTTTTCCACTTGGGAAGTGCCACGCTAGACTCATGTAAATTTGGGTAATGGCCGTCATAAGTATTTCTATACAGATAAACACACAGATTGTTCATGGGTTTTATGTAAAGTTGCTAGCTTCTCATTAATCTTCTTAACAATCGCTCTAAATCTTTCAGGATCAGCTATTGGAGTTTCCTTTGTACCACTCACGGCAATGGCTTTCAGGTTTTTAGAACCAAATGTTGAAGAATATAGATCCTAAGCCACTCACTTTAGCCTTACCCATTACATGATTCTTGAAACTAGATAGAAGGTGAAATGATGTGCACATGCTATTCGTATTTTCCAACGTGAAAGCCGTAGGCGATTGGGTCACCTTCCTCGATAACCCATCGGTTGATGCCGGTTATGAAGGGACGAGATGATAATTCGGGAATGATTCCGTCGAATTCTCCAACTTTCACCTTTCTGACCGCTTTACCCTTCATCACGAGTTGAGGATTTGTTGGGCTCTCCACAACTATCTCTTCGCCCAGCCCCAGTTCTCCCTTCGCAACCTTCGCGGCTAGCTTTGCGCTCACCGATGTGCCTGCAGGTGACACGCACAAGCTTCCAATACCAAAGACGTTGCAGTGTTTGTAATCGTGCTTTGGCAATATGGGTTTCGACGAGAATTCCATAATCGTGACCTTGTTAAGATCTGGGTTCAGCGGGTGAACGACCTTAACCTGCCTGTTCGCTGCATCTACAACAGCCATTCCGGCTTTGATCAACTGCTCCGCATTCTTTAGGTCAACAACTAAACCCGCTTCCTCAGAGTCTACAATAGCATACCAGAGTCCACCGTAGGAGATATCAGCGTGTAACTTGCCTAATTCCTCTACATCGAGTAGGACGGACTCTTGATAGAACGATGGTACCGCTTCATAAGAGATATACCCAACGATACCATCCTTTATCTCTGCCCTACAAAGAAGTAGTCCGCCAGCTGTATCCAACTTGATCTCCGTAATAGGCTCCTGCTTTTCGACCATCCCAAATTCAAGCAAAATCTTACAGGTACTGAAGGTGCTATCGCCACAGGCATTAAAGTATCCTCCCGCATGATAATAGATTATGCCAGCGTCAGCTTCAGGATTGCAGGACTCAGTCATGATGGCTCCTAGGATCGCTGTGAATCCCCTAGGCTGTAGTGCCACAACCTTCCTTAGATGGTCGAAGTGCTCTTGAAAGTACTTCGTTTTTTCCCACATAGTCTTCCCAGGTATCCTGGGGAAGCCACTTATGATAAATCTAGTCGTCTCGGCACAATTATGGGAATCAACCGCAGTTATTATTCTTTTCGTCTTCAATCAAACCACACCCCAGTAGCAGGTCGAATATTAAACTTATAAATCTTTCTTAAAGTGGGTTCTGTTAACTCTTGGGGTCCCGGATGAATAAAAGTTTTCCATGTTAACCAAAGGGGCTTTTGGATAGGAAGACTATTAGGAATTGGATAAAAGCGATTCTAGCTGTACTGTATGACGTACTGTACTGTACGCAAGTGATATACGTGTAATACGTGAATACTGAGTGTGTGCCCAGTACATTACAACGTACGCAGTTAGCGTTAGACAGCTAACCACAATATACCTTTCCAGTAAAAATCTTTTTATTGGAATGCGAAAGAGCTGATATATATCTAGTAGATATACCTGTTCGATTGTCACATAGTGAACATGTTGTGCAACAACAAGACTCTATAGATAGAGAGAGCGAGTGTGTGTTAACAATAGACAATCAACAGTGAATGATTAACAATATCGTTGAATCGGCTAACAACCTAACAAAAAACGTAGTTTGTCGATTAGGTAAGGTAAGCTAGCTAATAGTTGCGTATTACCGTAATACTCTGTACCCAGTAAAGATTTATAAGCGTGAAAAATGTGTAGATTAACCGATAACTATGAGTCAGAAAAAAGGTTTCGACCTTCAGAACTTGAAGTTCATTGATGCAAGTGAAGTTCCAGCAAAAGTAAGATACACTCCTTACAGGGAAATACTCAAACGCATACGGAAAGGAAAGGCATTGGTAGTAAGTGAAAAAGACGCTAACATCAATACCGTAAGGGCTGGGATTCAAAGATTGCAGAGGAGAGGAGAGTTCAAGAGAATCATAATGCTGCAAAGAAAATTGGAAAACGGTGAACAAGTGCTTTACGTAGTCAATCCAAGTGATGAACAAACAGAAAAGAAGCCGACGTAAGAGTGGATGACCAACAGCAGGGAAGCACATGCGCAATCTAGTGCAATCACGTTTCCAGCGTGCTGGAAGTGGATCGCGCACTCACGCTTTCCTGCTGGTATACATCCACTCTAAATGAATAGGAATAGAGCCGAGATAGCTTAGCAGCATAGCACCCGTTTTGGTAAACGGGTTGTCGTGGGTGCGAATCCCACCCTCGGCTCCATCCACGTATTTATAGGGGACTAGTCTCCTATAAGAGTTTTGTGGTGTACACGGTTATGCACACTCACGTATAGCTTCGAGTATACGCAAATGGATAAACTTGACTATAAGCATTTTATTCCTTTTTCTCGATTATCAGCTTGTCTTCTTCTATTCTTACGATGAGTGGTTCACCAACTTTGAATGGAAAGTTGCTATCATTAATTAAGTCGGTCTTGAGATAGATTGTATGCCGTGAATCAACTCTGCGAATTTTGGTCTCTGATTGGCGCACCAATGTCTACACCTAAGTACTCACTAGCAGTTTCTGGTATTTAAGGTTTATACCTCGGTTTATACTCAAGTGTAGTAAATCTTATATACTTGTGTGCACATAGGTATATACCGTGGTGTAAACCGATGAAAACCTCAAACACACGCAAACTCCGTGCATACTCACTCTTAGCTCACAACAAAGTTGACAAGATTAACGATTTCACTTACAGAGTTTGGAGTCAAAAAAGAAATGAACATTACATTGTTGTTAGAGAGGGTTTGGAATGGAAGTGTGAATGCCCAGACTTTACGTTTAACCATGTTGTCTGTAAGCATATTCATGCAGTAGAGCAGTTTAGCTTAAATGAACGCAAAACTATTCCTCTTGAAAAAGAGGGTAGAGTCTATGCGAAATAGAAGAACCAATTTTGGTCTGCAAGTTCTGTGGTTCAGAGAATACAGTGAAGAGAGGATTTAGGGATACACAGAGAGGAAAGGTTCAACGATTTTTCTGCAAAGATTGTAACCGCAAGTTTGTTGTTAATGATGGATTTGAAAAGATGAAAGCCACTCCTCAAACTGTCACGATTGCTCTAGACCTTTACTTTAAAGGAATTAGCATGAGAAGTATTGTTGACCACTTAAAGCAGTTTTATGATGTGGAAGTGAGCCATATTGCCATCTACAAGTGGATAAAGAAGTACATCAAACTCATGAAAAAGTATGTAGATCAGCTAGTGCCTAGAGTCAGCGGAATATGGCATAGTGACGAAATGGCTCTAAATGTAAACGGAGACTACAAGTGGTTGTGGAATGTTATAGACAATGAAAGCAGATTTTGGTTAGCAACTCAAATAACAGAGAAAAGAGAGATTGCAGATGCAAGAAATGTCTTAGCCCAAGCCTCTAGCATATCAAAGACAAGACCAATGGCTGTAGTTACAGATGGATTGAGGGCTTATCAAGATGCGGTATCTAAAGAATTTTACACAATGAAAGCTCCTCGGACACAGCATGTTAGAATACCTAACATAAGGAATCGTTCAAACAATAACATGGTTGAAAGACTACATGGCACTATTAGAGATAGAAACAAGACAATGAGAGGATTGGATGAACAGAAAACCGCACAAACGATGCTGGAAGGAATGAGAATCTACTACAACTTCATAAGACCACATCAAAGTCTAAACGGAAAAACACCAGCACAAAAAGCCAACATATCTCTTCAACTGCATAGAGATAAATGGTTAAACTTAATTCAAGAAAGTGTTAGAGAGAGAAAGAATTAGACGATTCCACGTTTTCCTTTTATTCTATCTATGATACTTCTCATTTCTTTGAAGTCAGTTTTTATCTCTGCTATGTCTTTCATGATGATTTCAATTTTTGCCTCTACTGTTGAAAGACGCTTTTCAAAGCTAAACATCTTGGTGAATAGAGTTGCGAAACTTCCTACCACACCTACAGACGCCCCTATTCCAGCGATGATTTCAAGGTATTCTGGAGGGTCTGGTAGAACTCGAAATACCTTCAACAACAACAAAAACAAGATTACAAGTAGAACCCATATGTACCAAGGCATACCTTCTTCTTTCTTTTAGGCATTTCTTCACCCAAAATCTAATCACACCTCAAAACAATTAACATTTTCTAACGGAAACGACAAGTTAGATTCTTTTTCCTTCACTATCTCCACTATGCGGATAATACTTTCTCCTTTTACCTTTTAGAACGGTTTTTGCTCTACGCTTACGGTCTAGACTAAGCATATACCGACTATGGTCTCTACTATGAAACCTTAACGCTCCACCTTTACGATGATAAACACGCTTACCTTTATGAGTGTGCACTTTGCCAGGCATATAGCATCAAAAGAAAAATACTAAATTTCAAACAAAAGATGGGAAATTGTGGCTTATTCTATGTCATTCTTTGTGTAGCTGTTTTTGTACTCTGGAAATTCTTTGTGAACTAGATGACGAACTCTGTCAGGGCTTAATGGGTATATCCGCATTTTAATGCTTAAAGTCGTTTCCTTATATGGATCTGGAAGTTTACTCCATAATTCTTCAGCTACCTTTTTTCCTTCTTCTGTTAATGTTATTCTCTTTGATTTAACTACTTTATTCGTTTCGTCTTTCCATTTTTCGAACCGTGTTCTAATCAGTTTGTTCTTCTCAAATCTCTGCAAATCTTTGTCTAAATGTTTAGGAATGGGTCCATTTTCTGCTGGAATAAATTGGTCTAGTGGAAGTGAATCTCCATAGACTTTACGTAATGATTTCCACAGGTAGAACATCATTTTCTGTAAATGGTATTTGTAGAAGACATCACCTTCATTGAAATTACCTGGTTTAGCTAGTATCATTATTAATGTTCCTACGTCTCTAGGGTTGATGTCTAGACATTCCGCAATTTGCCTAATTTCAGCTTTCGCCACTTCAGACGGATATACCATTATTTCTCCAGTTTTTGGATTTTTTAAAGCCTTGACTTTTGTTATTTGTATAGATTTACCTTTCCAATCGACTGTATCGATAGTAGTTTCAGTTTCAATCCATTTTTGTTCCAATACATTCACCTTCTATTTGTGTCTGCGGGTTCTCAACATTCCCTTCGGGGGTCTTATATTCTTTACCACTATTTTCTTCTCAACTTCATCAATATGACAACTCAACTGAAAGATTGCCCCATCGACGCATACTGGTTCCATCCATTCATTCTTGGAGCGTTTTGGTCTGGTTGGGTACTTTGCTTGTGCCATGGTATAGAGAACTTTTTGAACCACGAGATAAGGCAATCGCCGATACACTTTATCAATAGCGATTATGTCAAACTTACTCGGTGAAAACCACCATGGATAATCTTGTTTTTTTCGAAAAGGCAATTTTGACCCTCCAACGAACTGCAATGTTGCCAACAGAGTATATAAAGGTGAGTTGTCCTACCAATGAGTTGTTCTTGTTTAGTTAACCATTTTGGGTCAAATGTTATAAGCACAATTTCTGTATAAAAAGCTTTCTTATGCCAAAAACAAGATTTTAGATTCATACTATAAGAAAATGCATAATTATTTGAGTGAGTTTTAAAAAAAAGCCCCTCTGGTTAACAAACCTCTCAGTAAAACCATTAAGACCCTATGAGTTAACAGAACCATCTTTAGTTAAATCTTCTTAAGTAACTTATCAGCGCACGCGCGAAACTCTGAGTATCTAGCCATCGCCTCTGCCGCCTTTATTGCCTTTTCAGGCATACTATAAAATGGTATCTTGCTTTTAGTGAATTCCATAATAATGTCTGGAAAAGCAGACACTGTTATCCAAGGCCAGCATACCAAAAACGGTTTGCCAAGATCGTTTACTCTCTTAGCTGCCTTCACAACACTTTTTGCTACTTCAGGTATTACGGAGAGCGGCCAATAGGTAATTGCGTTTAAAACTATGTCTACGCGCGCGCTAAACCTTCTTTTACTCTCTGAAGCTCCGATAATGGCAATAGATCTAGATTAACTGCAAATTTTATTGCGTCAAGTCCACTGTTCTTTTGTATTGTATAATTTCCCTTGGTGAACTGATTTTCTGATAAAATTTAAGACTCGCGCTCCTAGATCCTGTAAACTCCTAGACTTCTGGGGTATATTGATAGACGATCCATAAGCCCTTAAGATTCAACATAGCGTAGCATGCTAGCGGAAATGTTATATTTTATGGTCTAACCTCTACTCACGAGGTATTAAAATGGTTGAAATTATCGATTTCCGTGTCCGGGTTCCACATAGAGACACAGACGAAGATCCACTAATAGAAGTTGAAGGTTTTATGAAGGCGTACGGCGAACGATCAAGGCTTAACATCGAGGAAGGATATAACGTAACTTCAAAACAGCTGATAAGAGAAATGGACGAAGCCGGAGTTACAAAAGCTGTCTTACATGCCGAGTACGAGTTTGAAAACCCCAAAATCCTGAACGATCGCGTTGCCAAAATGATAGAAAAATATCCGAACAGATTCATAGGGTTTGCAAGCGTGGACCCACGTGATGGTATAATCCCCGCTGTACATGAATTGAAAAGAACTATTGAAGACCTACACTTGAAAGGTTTAAATCTACAACCCTTCGTCTATAGTATGTATCCTAATGATAGGAAACTTTACCCTCTTTACGCAAAATGTGTAGAGTTCGACATTCCTCTGGCTATACACTGTGGAATAAACTATTCTCCACTTCATACAATGAACTTCGATCGTCCGATATACCTTGATGAGGTACTCTGCGACTTTCCCGATTTAAAATTAATTGCGCTTCACGCAGGTTGGCCATGGGTAGGGGAATTGATAGCAATAATGCGCAAGCATCCCAACGCTTATTTAGAATTTGGCGGAATCGCTCCCAAATACATTGGTATGGGAGCTAAAGCTGGCTGGGATCCACTGCTTCAATTTGCGAATTCGCTACTGCAAGATCGCGTTCTCTTCGGGACAGACTGGCCAATTATATCATTCAAAAGAGTCGTTGAAGAATTCAAACAACTACCGCTCAAAGAAGAAGTTAAAGAAAAAATACTATACAAAAATGCAATGCAACTACTAGGTTTAAGGTGATGATAACTGTGGATAAGGCTCAAATTAGGGTGAGAGTGAGCGAAAGAGACGTACATTACGCGGGCGGTTTAGTTCCAGGCTCTTACGCTCTTGGTTTGATTGGCGATGCCCTTACGGAACTTGCAATTAAGCATGATGGAGATGAGGGGTTATGGTTAACAGTCAATTCTTTAGAGTTTCGCATACCAGTTCGCGCTGGCGATTACCTTGAGGTCCCAGCAAGAATTATAAGAGTAGGAAAAACATCCCGAGAAGCCGAATTTGAAGTAAGAAAGGTGATCACCAGCGCCAACCTACCTGATCAACCTTCTGCGGCTGACTTGTTAGAAGAACCTGTTCTTGTAGTACGTGGCAAAGCTGTAATTGTGGTACCTAAAGAAATGCAAAGAAAGCGTCCCCTTTCTGCAACGTAGATCCCAAAACTGTGTTTTCTAATGGAAACACGCGGTTAGTATGCAAGTTTAAGACCTTACATTATCGATGTATTTACAGCATTTCTTAAACTTAGCTGGTTTATGTTAGTCTTAATATTTTACTTAGGTTAATATTAAACATCAGCTCTTCTCCAAAATCCATGGCATGCGCAGTGCCGTAATACTTTTATATTACAGACAGACCTTAATCGGCATGAAAAAAGTTGCAATTTTAGGAGGAGGTAATGGCGCACACGCTGCGGCTGCTGACCTTACTCTCCGAGGCTACAAGGTAAATATGTTCGAGTTACCTTCTTTTGCAAAGGCATCGACGGAGTACTTGAGCAGGACTCCTTTCGCCCGACTGGTGGACACTGGCGGAATACATGTAGATGGACCAGTAATGGAAGGATTTGCAAAACTGAATATGGTTACAGAAAACATAGAGAAAGCAATTAAGGATGTCAAGTTGATTTTTATAGTCATAACCGCCTTCGGTATCAAAGACTTTGTTGATACTATGGCTCCTCACTTAGAAGATGGACAGATAATAGTCAAGGTAGGTAAGGCTTCTATGAGCCCAGTTTTGATTTCTAACCTACTTAAAGAAAAAAAGGTCAAAAAAGACGTTAAGATCTGCGAGACTAACTCACTGCCCTATGTGGTCAGACTAAAATTTGGTTTGTCAGGTAACGTTACTATCTGGAGCGGAGGCAAAGATAGTGAGTTAAAAGTGGGTTCTTTTCCAGGGAAGGATGTGGATGAAATTATGAGGAGCATTACAGAATTTTATCCCAAGTGGAGTTCAGTTTCAAGTTGTCTTGAAGTATTCATACATGGGGGAGCAGCTCACGTCGCTGGCACCATCTTAAATGCTGGTAGAATTGAAGAGCTGGCGGAGAAATACGATTCATACAAAGATGGACAGACGTTCATAGGCGAATTCAGTTTATATAGGAATGGATTTATGCCATCAGTCATAAATGTGGTATTAGCTGCAGATAAAGAAGTTGCATCAATTTGTAAAGCTTTAGGTTACAGCCATACTCCTTATTATGAATGGCTCCTTCACAGCCATACTCCTATTCAATCTCGTAGACGAAAACTTACTGCTAAATCGGTGAGTGATATGCTTAGAACCCACCCAATTATTACTCCAACGTATCTTAGGGAGCCAGATAGCTTAAAAGATAGATACTTAACTGAGGATGTTCCTTACTGCTTAGTACTTCAGGAATCAATAGCTGATATGTTAGGTGTTCCTTGTCCTACTATCAAAGCTTTGATCCATCTAGCCTCATTGTTAAATCAAACCGACTACAGAAAAGAGGGGATAACTCTTCAAACCCTAGGATTATCTGGGATAACTCCTGAAGAATTGAAGAAGTACCTAATTGAAGGAAGCCTGTAAGGCGGTTTAGTCTTCTAAAGATTAATGCCGCCACTTTAAGGCGTAGAACGGGAACCCCACTTATTGTATGAGTTGAAGCCGGGTGGTGCTGCGCACACGTCAGACCGGACGGAAAGGAGGTTGTCGGCTAATTCTGATTTAGGTAGGTCTGAGTCCTAGGTCTCTTTTGGTAAAAAGGTATTGGGTAAAGGTAGGCATAAGCGTAGGGAGAGGTATTGGCAGCTTTATGACTTAGCCCATTCTAGGGAGCTTTCAGCAGTTATGGATGGGCTGGTTCGGTTGGTGGAGGAGTCGGGTGGCCCATGGCCTAAGACGGGGAAGGGCAGGCGACCAGTCCACTCGTCCAAGAAGATGGCGGTCATATGCATCCTAACAGTTGTCTTAGGCATCTCATACAGGGATATGGAGACTTTACTCCGCCTGCTGAGGCTTCCATGGCGGGACCCCGTTCCAGACCACAGTACGATCCATGAAGCCTTCAGACGCATCCCCGAAACAT
>CAYZEP010000033.1:0-14569 GCA_964477645.1 uncultured Candidatus Bathyarchaeia archaeon
AGAAGAAAAAGGCGCAAGGAGAAACGCTTGAAGAAGTAGCCTCAACCATTCTGCGCTGTCTATTCTTAGTGAGCTCGAAGAACTCACTAGTCTATCTCTTTCTAACTTTTTTCAAACTTGCATTGCGCTTCTGTATGTCTGTAGTGCATATCTACAAAAATAAAATCTAAAATTCAGAACATTTAATTTTAGATTTTGAATAAGAGTTCACAAGCATCCATTAGGTGTGAGCAAAGAAATGAAACCAGATCCATCTTTTCGAATTTTGTTAAGTCGACATGGATACTCTAAGAACACAATTAAAGAAATCTGGAAATGGTATGACTTCTCAGAAAGAAAAGGAGTCGCCAATTTCTAAACTTCAATTTGAAGGAAAAAAGTCCCATAGATTAAGCGCTGAAGTGCACTTGGTCTACCTCTTTGAAATCTCTTAGCTCTCTCAAGCCTCTCTGTAGCTGGATAACTGCTTCTCTTGATCATTGATAGGCTGTTGAGCAAAATGAGTTTTGGGGTCAATACAGGCGTTTAGGAGATTGAGTAGTCTCCTAGAAATTCTAGATTTTTCCTTGGATTGAAGATGCTGAAGGTTGCGTTCAGTAGTTTTTTGCCAATTTTCGGAATTAGTCCTGCAGCGTCTGTTCCGAGTTTGCATGCAACAGCATACTCAAGCAATCCTAAAGGTTCGATACTCACCACGTCTCGGTTGCACTCTGCAATTTTTAAAGCCAACCTAATCTCATAAAGAGGCGCACCCAAAATTATTAATCTATCCAGCAGAGATCTCGTCCAATTTCTATACTGGATAATTTGCTTTTCTGATAGCACGGCGCATATTTGGCTTTTTTCGCTATTTATGTCGAAAATCTTAACGGTTAATGGTAAATTTTCACAGAAGCCAAAAAGTTCAACGAATGTTTTAAGTACGACTTTTCTTCCATCAACGAGTTGGGCTTGCAAAAAATTCAGCGGAATTGTAGCATCAACAATGTTGGGTGAGAATACTCCTATGTCTGCATGAATTTTGTCATCGCTCTTGTTTAGGGCTGTTATGCATCCTTTTATTGTTGAGAATCTTCCTACATGCTCCAAATACGTTGGACATAGCCCTATTTCATCAGCCAAATGGTGTAATGCTACTTTTTCATCTTCACCAGAAACAGTTATTTGAACCCATCCGCGAGGGGTAACTCCGCAGATTTTTGTTTCAATTTTCAAGCCTTTAAGTGTGGATTTTAAACTTTTGTCAACAAATTTCAGTTGAATATTATTGTACACTTTTGTAAGTAACGTTATGGTAGGCATTTGCAGTCGCCGATTAAAGCTAACATTTCATCGTGCAGTCTCCGCATCCTTTTAATAGATGATGTGGGTAGTCTTTGTTCTTCAGAAAACTTCTTTATTGTCTTTTCTATAGGTACTCTTCTAGAGCCATCAATCATCTTGTCTGCATACGAAACAATTTTTTCTTCAAGGGATTGTGGAACATAAATGTCCTTTGGCCATCCCAGTCTCTTCGCTTCTCCTGCTGCTATTCCGCCTCCCACATGTCTTTTTATTATTGAAATAATGGATTCTGGCAAACCTAGTGATTTTGCAATTTCTACTCCTACAACTGCATGATGAACTGTGTGGGTTTTTGAACGACCAATGTCATGTAGAAGCGCTCCTATCTCCACAAGTTCTAAATCAACATCTAACCCTCTTTCTTTACAGGCTTCCGCAATTTCTACAGCTAATTTAGATACTGTTTTACAATGTCTTATTACGTATCTCGAGCATCCACTTTGGCGGAGAAGTTGTAACGCCTGATCTCTCGATGGAAGCCTTTCACTCACCCAGTTCCTTCCTTAATTGTTCCACTTTCTTTGTTAATACTTGGAGAATTTTGTCGTTTTCATAATGCATCAGTGGTTTGCTACATGTTGGGCATCGAAAGACAAGTTCCACGGCGTCTTCAAATGGGATTCGTTTGCATCCCGGCGTGCAGCAATAGTAGAAGTCATGGTTCTTCTCGTATTGCAGTCGAATGTTGAGCTTTTCTAGCACTCGACGTTTTTGGCTTAGTATGAAACCTTCAAGCTGGTCTGGCTGAAGTCTCCAGTGGAATATGAACCAACCTGTTTTTGGGTCGCGGGTTCTTCTTAGGCTTACGAGGGAATGATCATAGAGTTTGTAGAGGATTTTGCGGACGAAGTTCAGCCTTATACCTGTTTTGTTTGCTATTTCGTCGTCTGTTGTTTCATCTGAGTTTTTGAGAAGTTCAATTAGTTTAATGGCTTCTTCTTCGCCTAAGGCTTCTGCAACTTTTACTAATGTTGTGTCGTCTATGTTTGATAACATGGTGGATCTTTTGCTCAAGTGGTGAACACTCGTTTCTCTTAATATATATATGTGTAAGCTTTAATTTAAATCTCTTTACAAACTGTGAGTTAGAGCGAACCATTTCTTACTATCTTTTTCCCTCTCTTCTGGGAGATTATCCTTACCTTTGCGTTTTCAAAACTTTTTGCCAATATTTTTCCTTCAAAGAAGCGATCTAGGAAAACGGCTAGGCTTGCACATTCTGAGTGAGGTTGATTTCCAATTGCCACATTAAAGTCAGATACGGGCTCTGAGAAAAACTCTTTTGGAACTTTTTGGCTTCCAACAATAACCAAAATGTCTTTTCCAGAATTCTTAATCCGCTGTAATACTTCGCTTTTTTGTATGTTTTCCCCGTAGGCTGTCAAGTGGACAACTATTCCACCCTTGGCTTTCCAGCTCTTTACAGCCTTTTTCCAGGGAGTCCCCATTTCAAAAAAGAATGGGCCTCCCCAGTTTTTGGTGATTTTTTCAATTGTCTTCTTGATTTTTCCGTCTTCTATGTCTGATAGTATGAGGCCGAAGGCTCCTAATGCCCGTGCTGTTAATGCAACGTGTGTTGTAAGCCTTGCATCTCTTTGTGGTCTGTGGCCCCATCTTAACACAATAATTTTAGGCATGTTTTTTCCCGTGTAGGATTTTATTGCTTAAATTTTCTCAAATTTTCCATTAAGCTCTTCTACACGATTTTTTACTTTCTCGGCAAACCACGGGATTGCTTCAAAAACCATGTGAGCAGAGTTGTCAGTGTAATTCATTGTTTGCACGTCTGCGCTCTTGAAAAGCCATGATATAAATGGCATGGCTTCATTTGTTAATGGTATGGTGAGTGAGGCTCGAACATAGTTTTTAAGTGTTTTCAGTATTCCTTGTTTCAGATGTTCAAGGTTGGTTTCGTATAATGCTGATATGGGCACGGGATTCGGCGTTTTTTCTTTTAGGCTTTCGAGTTTTTGTTGAACCTCCGTTTCTGATATTAGGTCAGCTTTGTTAAGAACTGTTATTATTGGGATGCCCGATGCTCCTATGCGTTCTATGGTTTCTAGGCATATTGAAAGTTTCTTTTTAATAAGGTCTATTTGCTCGCTTACGTCCAACACCAGAAGTATCAGCTCTGAGTAGATTGTTTCTTCAAGGGTTGAATGGAAAGCTTCTATCAAAGTTAGTGGTAAACGGTCTATGAAGCCAACGGTATCTGTTAATAGAAATTTCTTCTTTGAGAATCCCACAAGTCTCGTTGTTGTGGAAAGCGTTGTAAATAAACCAGTGTCCACAGGGACTTCTTCTTCCGTGAGGGCATTAAACAGTGAGCTTTTTCCAGCGTTCGTGTATCCGGCTAAAGAAATTGATGAAAACCCCAGCTCTGCCCTTCTTTCGCGGTGCAAAAGCCGTTTTCCTCGAATTTTCTTTAACTTCCTGCGCACGGAATGTACCTGTTTCTTCACGGCTTCGTGGTAAACATCCACTTCGTATGCGCCAAGTCCCATAAATCCGGGCTGTTCTTCCTTTTTGGCTAGTCTAACTTTTTCTTTTGCGTGTGCTAGCTCGTACCCTAGTCTTGCGAGTTGGATTTGTAGTTGTGCTTCTGTTGTGGTTGCCCTTTTTGTGAAGATTTCGAGGATTAGCTGAAAACGGTCGATTGCTTCGACACTTGTGGCTTTTGCCAGATTGTAGGATTGAACGGATTTTAACGGATTATCAAAGATTATTTTTTGGGCGCCTGTTTCCTTTACAAGTTTTGCGAGTTCTTCCACTTTTCCTGCGCCTATTTGGTAGCGGGAGTCTGGTTCTCTAACTTGTTCTATTTTGCCCACTACAGTGTATCCAGTGGATTCCGCCAAGTTTTTGAGTTCTTCTAGGCTTGATGATTCAAAGGATTGTCGGCGCTGAACTATGATGGCTTTCGTTCTTTTTGCTCCTCCTTCTCCTCGCCCTTCCTGTTTAATTTAATTAAGTCTCCTAGGGTTAATTCGCGGCTTGCTGGTTTAGGACTCTTTAATTGTGAAATTTTTTCTTCAGAGGCTGGAACAAGCAACTTAGTTTTCAAGGTATGCTCAAGTTTTGTTGCAAGTATGTTGTCTGGTGTCATTTTTCTAGTCTCGATTTTTTTGAGAACAGATACTTTTTCGTTTATTTTTTTGCCTAGTTCTTCGTGGGAAAGCCCCAGCCTTTCTCTTGCTTGCCTTATTTTCAAGTCAAAGTTTTCTATAAGTTCGTGAGTTGTATTCACTGTCGCTGCAGATGGTTTTCTACTTTGGGTTTTCAGAGGCGGAAGTGCAGTTTTGGGTTTTGGCATTGTAACTTTTGGTTTTTCTTCTTCCCAGACGATTTTTCCATGTTTTGAACATTCGCTGCAAACTGTCAGCTTTGCACCTTCAATTATGACCTTGTTGGGTTTACCGTGGATTTTTCCTCCGCAGACTTCGCATCGCAATTGTTGGCACACCTAAACTGTTTTTATTATTGCAGTGGTGTTTATAGTTGTCGAATTGGGATATGCTGATTAATGGTGTGTAAGCTTGGAAGATGTTCTTAAGCGAATTAGAAGCGTTGCAGACTACCAATTTGGAGAGGGTGTGGGCATTAAACTTTTTCCGGAAGACGTGAAAGTAACATATTCCAAGAGAACTGGCAGGATTCGCTACGTTTATTTGAATGGTAAGAGGCTTACCACTCTCCGCCCGACAGATGGTTTGTTCTCCTTAAGCATTAAGGGCGCAAGGCGAATCGCTGAGAATGCGGCTTCCGCAAAATGTTTTGTTACTGTTCGAGAGGATGTTTCGAAGTTTATTGCTGAAGGCGGCGACGTGTTTGCAGTGCATGTTGTTAAGGCTGATGATGAAATTCGTGCAAAAGGCGAGGTCATAGTTGTTGGTGAGAGTGGCAAGGTTTTGGCAGTTGGGCGGGCTGTCTTATCGGGTGAAGAGATGAAAGCCTTCAAAACTGGTGTTGCTGTTAAAGTTAGACGCGGGTGTATGGAAGAAAGTTAAGTATTTGAAGCTTTAATAGTAAATGTGTGTTGAAGGCGAATCTTATGCATAGGCGTATGAGTTCCCGTGAAGCAAAGCGCATGATGCAGCGCATGGGCTTAAACATGAACGCAGTAGAAGATGTCGAGCAAGTAATTATAAAAACACGCGGCAAAGAAATCACCATCGAAGAACCTGAAGTATCAGTTCTCGAAATACAAGGACAAAAAATGTTTCAAGTGACTGGCGGAAAGATCAGCGAAAAAGTCACAGAACGCAAATCTACTGTACCAGAAGAAGATGTGAGACTTGTTGCGGATCAAACAGGAAAAAGCATGGAAGAAGCCAGAAAAGCACTGGAAGAGTGCGGAGGAGATCTGGCTAAGGCAATTCTTCTGCTGCAATCAAAGATTTAAAACACCAAAATAAGAGCCTCTTAAGTTTTTAGGAATATTCCGAATAGGTGACTGGTTTAAGTGGGATCCAAAACAATTGTTGAGGAGTGAAAGATTGAACACACTATCAAAAACATACCTAAAAGCTCGTTCACGGTACTTGATTTCATGGAAATATTTAGGAGCATATGCCCCAAAGATTGGAAAAGGCTCATTGAAAGATTCGGGCTTTTTGGAGGTAAAAGAAGATACACTGTGGCGACATACTTTTCTAATAGGCTTGATGTATATTCGCAAAAGCCATACTCAATTCTGGTTCCGTTCACAAGGTACAAAAAAGGTAACTTCAAGGATTATCGCAAAACCACTGAAGACGAAAGGAAAGTTTTTGGAAGTCCTTGGATAGCCGTATATAGGAAGAAGTAGAAAAGTAAATGGTTAAATGTATAGTTATGTTCCATTGCTTTTAAGTTGAATTACATATAATATCTGGATGGAGGCATCTGATTCCGAGTGTTTGACATTGTTTCTGTGGGGCACTTTGCTCTTGATTCGATTTTTTTGCCAGATAGGAGCACTCCATTTGTTGTTTTAGGCGGTTCCGCAACTTATGTTTCCTTTGCCGCTAGACGTTTGGGTGCGAGGGTTGCCGTGGTTTCCAAGGTTGGCAGTGATTTTCCAGCCGCTTACTTATGGTGGCTGAGACAAGAAGGCGTCGATTTATCTGGTGTTGCTAAAGTTGAAAATGCACAGACTACCCGTTTTGAGCTAAAATACAATAGTGACTTGTCCGACCGTATTTTACGGTTAAAGAACAGGGCACCTCCTATAACTATTGATGACTTGCCCGATTCTCTAAAAGCCAAAGCCATCCATATTGGTCCCATAGCAGGTGAAATCACATACGAAGTGGTCGAGAAACTGAGAAGCTGCGCTGAAGTTTTATCGCTTGACCCGCAGGGACTAGTGCGAAATTTTGACGCAAACGGAAACGTTACTTACAGTACGCTAACAGATAATCGTATACTAAACCTCGTGAACATTTACAAGTCCTCTTTAGCCGAAATTGAGGCTGTCACAAATCAGTCAGACCTTAACTCAGCCATAAAAGCAATCCATGACCACGGCGTCGAAACAGTAATAGTCACTTTAGGAATGAAAGGCGCCGTACTTTCCGTCAAGGGTAACATCTCTAACATTCCAGCATGCGTGCCAGAGAAACTTGTTGATCCAACCGGAGCTGGAGACGCCTTTATCGGCGGATTTCTGGCTGAATACATTAATGATGCAAACTATTTGCGGTGTGCATGTGTGGGCTCTGCAGTCGCATCACTTGCTGTTGAGGCTCTCGGTCCAACATTTTCCAGCGATAAAGCCAAGATTTATCAAAGGGCACGTGCGCTTTATGAAAAGGAAATTAAGGAATGACGCGTATTGTATTGCGTCAAAACCGCGAGTACATAAAAGGGGCGTTAACCTTTGGGACGTGTTGATAAAGGCGTGAAATGCAGCGTATCTGGCTGCAGCAGAGAAGCCATTCGCTCACTTTCAACAGAAAAAGTTAGGTCTGCTGGCCTAAACGTTGGCAGCAGCGAAAGGCGTGCTTATCTCTGTAAAGAGCATTATAAAGAATTTAAGAAGAAGACCAAAAAAGACAAACAGCTTGAGAAATGGCGATATAGCGGCTAAACGAGAGGCAATGTTCCATGAGAATATTACAGTTACACTCCAACTTCATCGAATACAAACTCATCCAGAAAGAAATAACCATGGCTGAAGAAGCCGAAAAGAAAACAGTACGGCTAGAAGAAATTGTCGTGTTGTTCACGGCAGTTGAGGAAGGCGACAACGAAAAGGTAGCCAAGAAAGCTATAGACGAAGTTCAAGCTTTCCTTGAAAAGTTGAAGGTTAACCGAATTTTAATCTATCCATATGCACACTTAAGCAGCAACCTAGCGAAGCCAGCAGAAGCGCTAAAAGTAGTTAAGGCCATGGAAGCCAACGCAAGAAAAAAAGGCACAGAAACATACCGTGCACCCTTCGGCTGGAACAAACAATTCACAATATCAATAAAAGGACATCCGCTCGCTGAACAATCCCGCACAATCCTACCAGCTGGAATGAAGGAGAAAAAAGAAGAAAAGGTTTCTGAAGCGGTGAAAGCCGAAGAAAAACATGAGTCATTCTGGTACGTCCTTCAACCAGACGGAAAAATGGTGCCAGTCGAAGATTTCAATTTTAAAGGAAACGAAGATCTCGAAAAATTCGCGAAATACGAAATATCAAAAGTAAGGGCAAGTCAACAAATGCCTCCACATGTATCTTTGATGAAAAGACTGGAAATAGCTGATTACGAGCTTGGAAGCGACCCTGGAAACATACGCTGGTATCCAAAAGGGCGTCTGATCAAATCTTTGCTTGAGCAGTTTGTCACCGCCAACATGGTAGATTATGGCGCCATGGAAGTTGAAACTCCAGTTATGTATGATTTTCGGCATCCAAGCCTAGCAGACTATATAAATCGTTTCCCAGCAAGACAATATATGCTAAAATCGGAAGATAAGGAACTTTTTCTACGGTTTGCTGCTTGCTTCGGGCAGTTCTTAATGGTTCATGATGCGCAGTTCTCTTACAAACATATGCCGCTGAAGGTTTACGAATTAACACGTTACAGTTTCAGACGAGAAAAAAGCGGAGAAGTTGTTGGTTTAAGACGCTTGAGAGCTTTCACCATGCCCGATTGCCACGCCTTCTGCACAGACCTCAAACAAGCCAAAAAAGAATTCGTAACAAGATTCAAACTAAGCATACAAATCCTAGAAGAAATAGGATTATCCAAAAGCGACTATGAAACGGCGATACGATTCACAAAAGACTTCTACGAACAAAACAAGGGCTTCATAACATCCTTAGCTAAAATATTTGGCAGACCAGTCCTAGTTGAGATGTGGAAGCAACCATTCTTCTATTTTAGGCTAAAATGGGACTTCAACCTAGTAGACAATCAAAACAAGGCTGCAGCACTTTCAACAGACCAAATAGATGTTGAAAACGCGAAGAGATACGACATAACCTATGTTGATGAAAAAGGCGAAAAACATTATCCATTAATCCTGCACTGTTCCCCAAGCGGAGCAATTGAAAGAGATGTTTACGCCTTATTGGAAAAAGCCTACAAGGAGCAGCAAAAAGGCAAACCACCAATGCTTCCGCTGTGGCTTTCGCCAACACAAGTGCGAATAATTCCAATGTCAGACAAGTTTATTGGAAATGTTGAAAAACTAGCCAAAGCGATAGAAGAGCGTTGCATACGTGTTGATATTGACGATCGGATGTTGACTTTACAGAAGAGAATTCGAGAGGCTGAGATGGAATGGGTTCCATACATAATTGTTTTAGGCCAAAAAGAAGCCGAATCCAACGTGCTTCCAGTAAGGGATAGAAAAACCGGAAAAATACGTAAAATGAAACTTAAAGAACTGATAAGAGAGATTGAAGAAATAATAAGAGATAAGCTCTTCAAACCACTTCCCCTACCACAGCACCTTTCAAAAAGACCACAATTCTACGGCTAAAAATGGAGAAAAACAACCAATTTATGCAAAAACTATATCAAACCTTAACTGAATAGACTAAACTCTCCTGTCTGGGGGATAAAATCTTTGGAAAAAGAGTTGCTCATCTACATAGACGGAGAATACTATCCAAAATCAAAGGCGAAAATCTCAGTTTATGATCATGGACTTTTGTATGGAGACGGTATCTTTGAGGGAATCCGTGCATACAATGGCGTAGTATTTAAACTAAAAGAGCATATTGACAGACTTTACCGTTCAGCCCACACAATAATGTTGCAAATCCCAGTGACAAAGGAAGAGATGATACAGAGAGTGCTGGAAACTCTGCGAAAGAACAACTTAAAAGACGCGTACATTCGGCTAGTGATCACGAGGGGAGTAGGAGACCTTGGACTAAACCCAAAGAAATGTTCAAAGCCAACAATAATTGTGATAACAGACACAATTGCATTGCACAAAAGCGAGGCCAAAGAAAAGGGTGTTACAGCTATGATTTCATGGGTTAAGAGGGACCCCGTGGACGCAACAACGCATGAGATAAAGTCGCTCAACTACCTCAACAGCATATTGGCAAAAATAGAAGCAAACATAAGTGACGTTGACGAAGCAATATGCCTCGACAAAAACGGCTTCATATGCGAAGGAGTAGCAGAAAACATATTCATAGTCAAAAATGGGAGAATACTCACACCACCAAGCTATACAGGCGCACTGCCCGGAATAACAGCTGCAGCAGTAATGAAACTTGCCAGAAGGTTAAGATACGAAGTCGAAGAAAGGAACATAACGCCCTACGAATTGTTTACCGCAGATGAAGTATTCTTTACAGGGACCGCCGCTGAAATCGTGCCTGTAAGAGAAATAAATAAAAGACAAATAGGTAACGGAAACCCTGGCCCAGTAACCAAAAAGTTGATGGAAGAGTTTTCGAAGTTAGTTCGGGACCCACGCGAAGGAACACCAATTTATCAATAAAGTGAAGTTAACGGAAAGTCAAAACTTTGTCCCTTATTTATTCTTCTCCATAAAACGTTCAACTTCGTTGAAAGCATGCTCAAGCGTCTCAATTGGTGGAAGAAAAACTCCTCTCACGTGTCCTGCACCATAGACTGGGTCGAATCCTGATCCGTGAACGAAAAGCACGCCAGTTTCCTTCAAGAGTCCCAATGCAAATTCCATATCTGTTTTCCACTTTGAACCTACAGCGTGAATTCTTGGAAAAACATAGAATGCTGCTTCAGGTTTTGAACAGCTTATCCCCTCAATTTCATTCAGTCTTTTCCACGAGTAGTCTCTTCTCTGCTTAAGCTTTTCAACTATCTCTTCTATGTGATCCTGTGGACCATTTAGAGCGACTACTCCTGCCTTCTGAACAGGAGTGTTTGCACAAAGCCTTATCCTTGCTTCTTTTTCAATGCACTGCTTTAGCTCTTGCAGTCGATTCTCTTGGTCATGGAAATATAGGTAGCCGAGTCTCCATCCAGTCATCAAGTATGCTTTTGAAAAACCGTTTAACCCTATTACTGGGACATCTTTGGCTAAATGGGCTGTGCTGACAAACTTTTTCTCGTATGTTATTTGGTCGTAAATTTCATCTGATAAAACTGGGATATCATGCTCACCCGCTAGGTCCAATATCTGCTTTACAATTTTTTCTTCATAAAGTGCACCGCAAGGATTGTTCGGATTGATGATTACGATTCCACGAGTTTTCTCTGAGATTTTGCGTCTCAAATCGTCAATATTTGGTTGCCAACCGTTTTCTTCAACAGTCTCGTACGTGATTGGTTTGCCGCCAAAGAATTTGGCATAGGAAATGTATGGCGGATAGGTGGGTCCTGGAAGAAGAATTTCATCTCCAGCATCAATAAGCGCAGCCATAACCATTTGGATGCCTTCAGAAATTCCTGAAGTAACGATAATATCGTCAGCGGAGATGTCCACACCATTAATTCTCTTTTCTTTTTCGCTTATGGCTTGTCTAAGCTCTGGTAATCCTTCCGAAGGTGAGTAAGCGTTTGCTCCCTCTTCCACAGCTTTCATTAAAGCTTGCTTTATATGCGGTGGTGTGTCAAAGTCAAACGCAACTGGGTCTCCTATATTCAGGTAGAAAATCTTTTTTCCAGTTTTTACAAGCTGCTTTGCGTAAATAATAACATCCCGAATCGCGTACTCAATAGTGCGTACCCTTTCAGTGACTTTTACATTAGTCAACGTTATCGCACTTCCTAGAATCAGCATTTTGCCCTGTAGAGATAAAGCTTTTATGGGTAAACTTAGGAATTCGAAACGTTCCAGTCTATCAGCCTGAGACGTACTTAGCTGTTCAAGGCAACGGAACAGTTCCTTGCCACGAGGCTTCTACCCCTTCGACTGTAATTACAGTTATGATTATATTGTTAGGGGGGTATGTTATCCAGTCATATGCGTAGAGTAGAACGGCTGTGCTGTTTGCGTTGATAATTATCTGATCTTTGAAAAAAGTTTGTTCTGACAGTATAGATTGATTTTGAAGTGTTATTTTTACTTTTGATATTGTAAGATTCCACAGAGAATAGTTCATGTTCTCAAGTGTTATATCCAAGTATTTTGTTCCGCCGAGCTCTATACAAGTCACATCGGTTATGTTAAGTTCTGCTGGCACAAGATTAAATACAAATTCAAATGTGTAGTTTCCCAATGTTTGATTTGCTATAACGTGCACGATCAAAGTCAGATTTTCGCCTGCGTCTTCTGTCCAATCACTAATACTACAGTTAAACGGCACTAGTTGATTAATTGCAATTGGTCCATGAGGCAATTGCGGGTCTGCCTTTGTACCGTTTATTACTTCTCCAGTTTCTTTCACAACTATTTCTGTTATGTTAATTGCTTCAAGCGAAGACGGATGGTTTTGTAATGTGATATTAAATTGTGTTCTATCTTTTAAGCTGAAGACTTCTTTTTCATTTAACACTTTGACGATGATGGATGAAGGCGTTGTTGCTGTAAACGGGTTTGTTTCGAAATCTTGCAAAAAGTACACTGTCAGGCTAATTGTCTTTTCTCTATATTCTTTCCAAGTCCAGTTAAACGTGAAAGTCTCTGTTGAATTTGGCACCATACCCACTGATGGATAATCCTCTTCGATAGTTGTTTCATTTTCTAATGTGCCCGCAATTTTCGTGACGTTTACGTAGTTAGCTGATTCTTCATAATTAGAAACTGTCACGTTAAAGTAATCGGTATAATCTTCATTAAAAGTTACATTTTGAATTGCGGTCAAAACATCAGGCAACTGAAGGTCTTTGGAAAAAACGTATCCTTCCTCAGTATAAATTTTGAATGTTGTGTTGCCACGCCAATCCGCATTACATGTAAACTGAATGGATTCGCTAATAGCTATGGGTTGAGGCAATGTTGGCGATGTTTCGTTTTCTGTCAACGTATTTGAATAAATCACCATCCCATTGATGGTTAGGTTAATCTCTGAATCCACATTGTTCATTATTGTTATGTTAAATGTCCTGAACGAAAAAGTTGAGTCAAAATCTGTTTCTGTTACGTAAAGCTTGACGAATGGTAAGGTTGCCTCCATATTTGCGGCTGTGGCATCAGATGAGAAAACGTGTATGGTAATGGTTTGTCCTGCAAATTCGCCTGCGATCTGTCCCCATGGGACATTAATCTCATCTTTTTGGACTTTAAGGCATGTTATGTTTAAAAGTGTGCCTCTTGGAATGCTTATTCCGTTTTCGATTGTTGGGTCTGTTTCTGAAATATCATAAAGTTGTGACCTCGCCTCAACGCTTATAGCGATTCTCGTTATTGTTGCATTTGTATCCGAATACGAGGGGTTCAAAACACTAATCTTAAATGAGCTAGCATTTTCTCTGTCAAGATAAACACCTGCTATAGTCAGAGCCGTTCCCTTTGGTACTTCTATGAAAGCGGCAATTGTGAACATGTAAGAGATTAATCCTCCTATTATTGCTGAGATTACAATTAAAAGTATGAGTACAAGAGTAGATACAGCCTTTTTATCTAGCATGTGCAAATCTGATTCCTCCGGCATCGTAAATGTGTGTTGTATCTCATATTCTTAGGGATAAATAAGTGTTCTCTTAATAGAAGCCATAATGTAGTAATACCAATAAATGTCTACGGTAAAAAAAGGTATCCCTCAGCGATACAACCTCCGTGCGATTAGAGTGCTAGAATGCGGTGCAAGATTATTAAGCTGGCTGAAGTTGTTTTGCTCTTTCGGACGCTTTTGTCACTGCGTTAATTATGACTGCTCTCAGTTTGCCTTCCTCAAGGGCTAAAAGTCCCTCGATGGTTGTGCCGGCAGGTGTGGTAACCATATCTTTAAGCTTAGTTGGGTGTTCTCCAGTTTCGACAACCATTTTCGCTGCACCAAGCGTTGTTTGCGCTGCGAGAAGTATTGAGACATCTTTTGGTAAACCTAGTCTTACACCTGCGTCGGCTAAAGCTTCTATTATCAAGTAAATATATGCTGGTCCACTTCCCACCAAGCCTGTTGCTAGATTTATATATTTCTCGTCCAGTTTCACAACGCGTCCCAAAAGTGAAAGCGTATCTGTTACCATTTCCAGTTCCTGCTGCTTTGTATTTTCTGAGGGGCAGATTGCTATCATGGCTTCTCTAACCATACATGCTAGGTTAGGCATCACTCTAACAACAGGAATGTCTGCTGGCAGGTGCTTCCTCAGAAACTCTAATGTGACGCCAGCTGCTATTGAAACAACTATTTTTCCCGGCTTCATTGCTGGCGTTATTTGTTCTAGGGTTCCTTTTACGTCTCCGGGTTTTACAGCGATTATTGTGATGTCGGCGAAGGATGCAGCCTCTTTTGCATTTTTTACACATTTCACATTGTACGTTTGAGTTATGTATTTGCTGCGTTCTTCGATTATTTCGAATACTTGTATGTCTCTGGCTTCATACTTGCCTGACTTGAGAAAACCTGAAATCATGGCTTCGCCCATTTTGCCAGCGCCGACGATCGCCAATTTAGGCTTGTTCTTGTTCAAATGATTCATCTCCAACTTACTTTCGGTTATATTCTTTGAGCAATTATTAAGTTTTTCATCAAGGATTCTGGTTTTCGCAAATAAGCGATAAGGCTTTTGGAAACCAGAAGCGAGCTATTCGAGACAAACATGGACAATTTTCATCAAGCAATCACAATCATTAAAATCTAGAAGTGAGCAAGGTAACGTTTATAACTTGAAAAAAGTTAGCTCATGTTTCCAAATGGTGATCA
>CAYZEP010000034.1:0-14276 GCA_964477645.1 uncultured Candidatus Bathyarchaeia archaeon
TCGGAGCCGCCTTGGAACATAAGGGAATTCCAACATTGGCAACAACAATTCGCCTATGTCTAAAGATAATTAGCTCTGGGACTGCTGTCTGCATCACAACCACGCTGATGGCTACTGACAATGGCTTGCTGAAAGAAGGAGAAGATGTCGTGGCAGTCGCCGGATCATGGATAGGCCTAGACACAGCACTTGTCCTAAGAGCAGCAAATTCCGTAAATCTTTTGAAACCAGGAGCCATGCAAATAAAAGAAATCATATGTAAGCCCCGAAATCCAGAATATAGCTGGCCAGTTAATCAGAAAGACTGGGTTGGCGATTTGAAACCCTATGAAGATTTCGCAGAACGATGACAACAAGGTTTAACGATGAACCGATTTTGAACAAAGCATAAAGGCATGTCAAACTCTAATAAATAATGAAGGAATTGCGCATGAATGATAAAGTTGTAATAATTATTGATGTGCTGAACGACTTCGTTACTGGAGAATTAGGATGTGAAAGAGCTAGACACATAGTTCCAAAACTGAAAAAGCTTGTTGAAGCTGCTCGCAAACAAGGCGTCGCTGTCGTATATAGCAATGACGCTCACTATCCTCAAGACGTTGAAGTTGTTGAGAAATGGGGAAAGCACGCCATAAAAGGCACGAGAGGAGCAGAAGTAATTCCACAACTAAAGCCAACTGCAAAAGATTACATTGTTGACAAGAGAACTTACAGCGGTTTCTACGAAACAGGCTTAGACCCATTATTAAGAAGTTTATACCATGGCGAAGGCGTAAAAACCGTCATACTAGGCGGATTACACACAAACATATGCGTTAGACACACTGCAGCAGACGCCTTCTTCAGAGGATACAAAATAATAATAGCCAAAGACGGCGTAGAAGCCTTCACAAAAGAAGACCATGAACAGGGACTAAAATATCTGGGATATGTTTACAACGCAAAAATAATGACAGTTAATGAAATCATAAAGAAACTCAGTTAAAACACGCTGCAGAGGGCAGGCTCCGCCGTGCCAGAAAAAATAAGAATCGAAAATCTTCAAGAGTCAAACATAGAAGACCTAATTTACGTCTGTTCTTCGAAAAGACTCAGCGATTCAGTTCATCAGCAAGGAATTAGATTGAAGAAGCAATGGTTGCGTGAAATGCTTGAAAAATATGGATCATGCGCAAAAATTGCTTACCACGATGGAAAACCAGTTGCACAAATACTCTACTACCCAGAGAAGGCATATGTAACCAAGGTTTCTAAGCGAGAAGATGTTCTCGTGATAAACTGCATTTACAATCCAACGTCAGAGACGCAGAAACTTGGGATAGGCACAAGGCTCCTGCAAAGCGTAATCCAAGATGCAAAACAGAGAAAAACTTGTTTAGGCAATAAAACTTGCAAATTTATTTTAGCAAAAGCTTTCAACACGGGCGAGTTTCTGCCGATGCCTGAATTTTACAAGAAAAACGGTTTTCTTCCAACGCCTGAAGGAGACCTGCTATGTCTTCTAATAGAAGATTGTTATGAACCAGCCACTCCTGCCGGCAAGTATGAACCATTACCTGAAGATAGGAATAAAGCATTAATCTTCTACGCTCCAGTATGCCAATTCTCCTATCAATTTGCAAAAAGAATAGAGGAAACAATCAAAGAAACTGTGCCTCAAATAAAGATTGAAATGATAAATGAGTGGGAAAAACCAGAAGAATCAATAAAGCGCAAAAACTGGTGGTTGATAGTGAATGCTAAACCGATACATACTTTTTTTATGGAAACGGAAAAATTCAAGGAAGAATTGAAGCAGGTTGCAAATCGAAACCCTTAAAATACCTTTTTTCAGAAAATTTTGAGGTTAAATTCGAAATTGAAAGAAAAGTTTAAAAGCAACATATGTATGAATAATGGAGAATGTGTGAGGAGAATGGTAGAGTAATAAATTTTTTCTCCCCGCTCTCCTTTCTCCCCTTGTGAACGCGTCTACCGTTCTCCTCACGAAACTTAATGCGTTTTTTAATCACTTATAGCTTGTGGAATAATCTTCTATAGCAAAATTTAGCTGTTTTGGAATGGTTTTGTGTTGCCTAAAACTGAAAATTATTAAGCTGTGAATCTAAATCTGTTATTGGTGTTGTTGTGGCAAAAATTCTGATTGTTTATGATTCCAAAACGGGAAATACTGAACAGATGGCATTTGCCGTTGCTGAGGGCGCTAGACAAGTAAAAAGAGTTAAAGTGGTCGTAAAGAAGGTTGACCAAACACGCCTTGAAGACTTGCTGGACGCTGATGGGGTCATACTGGGTTCGCCAACATACTATGGGCAAATGTCTGCCAAGCTTAAAGCCCTCATCGACAAATCAGTTAAAATTCACGGGAAGCTCGAAGGGAAAGTTGGTGCCGCCTTCACAAGCGCTGGTGGAACAGCAACAGGTGCAGAAACCACCATGCTATCTATACTGCAAGCCATGCTCGTGCACGGCATGATTGTTCAAGGGCGAGCAGATGATAAGCACTATGGTGCTGCGGCTGTAGAAGTTCCGCGGAAAAATGAGCTGGAATCTTGCAAAGAGCTTGGAGAAAGAGTTGCAAATTTAACTGTAAAGCTAAAGAAATAGTGGATTATGGTGGGCCCGAGGCGATTTGAACGCCTGACCAACAGGTCTCTCAGCGTTTTAGCGTTTATGAGCCTGTCGCTCTAACCTAGCTGAGCTACGGGCCCCTGCTTTACCCATGCTCATTTAATATGCTATTTCCAATTTAATTTAAACGTTTTCTGCTCTCAAGCTGTCATAAAACTTATTTTCTTATAGATTCATTCTTGTTTGAGAGAAAAGCCTTGTCAGACATTAAAAAAGCCATAATCATTTTTCATTACGCGGAGAAAATAAAGTCAAATCTAATCTTGACCGCGAGTCTTTTGGAGGTTTTAAGCACTGTGGGGGAGGAGGAAGTTGCAGGCGCAGAGAAGCTTATGGTTGCATACTTTAACGCTTTGACTCGAGAAGTACGTATTGCCGCGAATGCCTCTGGAGTTCTAGGGTTTAAGGATGTTAACGCGAAGCTTGAGGAAGCCATTGAACAGACGGAACAACATAATTATGCCAATGCCATGAAATTTGTTTCTGAAGCCATATCCATCGCAACTACCAATGGGAATCAAGCAGCAGAAACTTTGAAGGAGAAAGATCTAATCTAGTGTCGCGTTCGTTCATAGTGATATAGGTATTCTTGAGCGTAACCAGCAAATTCTTCAAAATACATGCGCCCGAACGAATTCAGCTTCTCGTATTCTGAGCTTGTGAGCGAATTTTTGCCTGAAATTTTCTTTATAAATTCTTTTGGAAATTGATTTGCATAATATTTTAGAATAACACGTTTTATCCATACATCCACTGGAAAAGCTTCAAGTTTTCCGAGAGAGAAAAGCAAAGCACAATCCGCAACCTTCAAACCTACACCTGGAAAATTCAACAATTCTCCTTTTGCCTCTTCGTAAGTTATCCTTCTTAAATTTTCAAGCTCAAAATCGCTTTCATAAACCATTTTTGCCGTGTCCAATACATATCTGGCTCTATAACCAAGACCGCATTCAGCTAATTTCTCGATAGTTGCCTTTGCCAAGCTTTCTGGTGTTGGAAACTTGTAGAAATCATAACCATCAAAGCAGACTTTGTCTCCGAACTTTTCGCAAAGGTTAAACAGCATACGTTTTATTGCTGAAATGTTTTTGTATGTTGCACAAATGTATGAAATTAAGCATTCCCAAGGGTCTTGACGGAGAATTCGCAAACCCTTAAACACTTCGATAGCACGTTTGATATTTCTGTCTTTACTAATTTGCGATAGAATTTTTGACAAATTGTCATATAGCCCAAAATAGTTTTTAACAAAATCAATGTCTACATTTTTAAATTCCAATTCATTGCCGATCTGGCGAACTTTGAAAACCTTTTCTCTGGCAACACCATACCACCATTCACCTTGCTTGTTCCACCTGAAAGCCTGTCCACAGCAAAGAGTGAAATCCAAATTGAATGGGCATGAAGGACTTAACCGAGTTTTCATGTGAAATCTCACTTCCCACTCTCGGTGTAATTTTGAGCTTATACCTCGTCTATGAATTTGCTTGGTTTGGGAATCTCTGGTGGCAATCCTCTTCTCTCTCGAATCTGTTTAATTACTTCAGTTGCAATGTTATCTGAAACTTTCTCCCAATGATCAAAAATACATTGCCAAAAAGCATGGCCAGAAGCAGTAGAGCGCAGCTCCGCGGACAAACCGAAGGTTTCTGTTACTGGAATGTAACCTGTAATCATTGCTGTGTCTCCTTTCTGTTCAAAAGTCAATATTTTTCCACGTTTGCTGGTCACTACTCTTGAGCATTCACCAACCCATTTGGCAGGAACAGATATGCCAATTTTGTAGATTGGTTCAAGAAGTATTGGCTTGGCTGTTAGGAAAGAGCCAAAAATTGCTCGGCGTATACCCTGCATAATTTCAACTGGTTTATGCTGTTGTGGGTCTTCGTGAAGTTGAGCTTCGAGTAGTTTGACTCTTACATCTTTCAGTGGCTCTCCGCATAATGGACCTGCTTTGCATGCTGAGCGAAAACCTGAAATAATAGCGCTTCTTGCTTTGCGAAGTTGTTGACCGCTTTTGGTTAAATCTATGAGTATGTTTCTGTGTTCATCCAAAGCCAAGATGTTTCTTGTGTTTTCTGCAAGCTTGTCTTGATCAACTAACTCTATAAATTTCTCTTCTAGTGGCTCCACCTGCACCGAAAACTTGTTTTGTCTGTTTGGGCTTTTCGCCGTGACTACAGCGCCTTTTCCAGCGATGCCTTCCCTATATACGACTATTGGAGAAGAAGTTATGATTTCTATTTCGCCACTGTAGTTTCTCAAAGAATCAACGGCAATCTCCAAGTGGAGTTCACCCATCCCGCTAAGGAGATACTCACCAGTTTCTCTACTTATGGTAGCAACAAGGTTTGGGTCTTCTATTGAAAGCCTACTCATGGCTTCGACTAGTCGCGGCAAATCGCTTGGATTTTTTGGTTCGACGGCTATTGTTACGACTGGTTCTGAAACATATTTTATGCGTTCGAATGGTGTCATGTCTTCCTTGTGTGCAGCATCAACAAGTGTTTCACCTGCCCTTGCCAATTCTAGGCCTAGCAAAGCGGCTATGTTGCCCGCCGTGATTTGGTTGAGATCTTCTCTGTAGGCACCCATATACATTGAAACCTGCTGCACATTGTATTCTTTACTTGCATTAATCAAGTAGACTTTGTCTCCTTTTTTCACCGAGCCTGAGAAGAGTCTTCCAGTTGCAATCAAACCAGCGTTTGGGTCTGCTTGAGCAATGGTTATGCACATAGTTGTTGGTCCGATGTCGTCACAGTTTAACATTGCCTGTCCTATTTCCGAGTTTATTTCGCCTTTCCAAATTTTTGGTATTCGGTATTTTTGTGCCTCAATTGGATTAGGAATGTTTTTAACAACTATACCAAGTATTGCGTTATGAAGTGGAATAATTTTCTGCAGCGTTTGAGGCTTACCTTTTCTGTAAGCGTCTGCGACTTCGTTGATTTTCATTCCTTTTTGTTGGGCTGTCTTGAGGGTGAAACCCCACCCGTGGAGGGCTGAACCAAAGGCAACACTTTCCTTTGCTGGATCAACCTTCCACTCATCCTTAAACTCCGGCTCTCCATAAATTTCGATTAAATTGTTAAAGTCGCTGATTATGCGAACAAACTTGCTCTGAATCTCGTTCGCAGAAAGCTTCAACTCCTTTATTAGGCGGTCCACCTTGTTTATGAAAAGAACGGGCTTCACCCTTTCTTCAAGAGCTTGGCGAGTAACAGTTTCTGTTTGAACCATGACTTCTTCCACAGCATCCACCACAACTATGGCGCCGTCTATGGCGCGCAAAGCCCTTGTCACTTTGCCTGTGAAGTCCACATGGCCTGGCGTGTCGATTAGATTTATTACGTAGGAGTGGCCGCCTACGTCGTGTAAAAGCGATATGTTTGCCGTTTTAATTGTGATTCCACGTTTTTGCTCTTCTTCAAGATAATCAAGTGCTCTGGCTTTACCTGCAATTTGCGACGACAGTAATCCTGCTTTAGCCAGCAGCGAGTCGGTCATTGTTGTTTTTCCATGGTCTATGTGAGCGATTATGCCAATGTTGCGAATATGCTCCTTCTTTTCCATCAGTTTTAGTATCTCAGATGTTTGTCTAAACCTTGGCACGGTGAAGATGTCTCCCACAAATCTTCTTTTCAGTAATACTGACTAAAAGACATTGCGAGCAATGTGTGCTAAGAGACTTATTTGTGTAGGAATATCGCACTTGTATTGTTCATGTTGAAGATTGGTAAGAAAGTAGAAGAAGAATAGCTACTGCAAAACAAGTTCCTCTTCATGGTTTATCACCCTGTAAATTCTGCAAACAGTAATGCTTTATAGTATTCGTCCATGTATATGTCACTTTTAATAGATATTCCACTACTTTGTAGCCATGCCACATAATCTCCATCAAAATAGTTGATACAGATTGGTGTTGGAGTCTTGACGTTTATAAGCTCTAGGGGAATGCTTACATTATATGTGTAACCTTCGCCTTCTTTGTAGGCGAAATAGGTGTTGTTGAGGTCTCCTACTAAGAAAATGCCACCGGCTGGTAATCCACACAGACCACTGGGATAATCGATGGATTTGTAGGAGTTAACGTAACTATGTCTTAAAACCCACGAACGATTGATTCCCCATACAAACACAGCATGGTCGTCCAACGAATAAGGTGGTGGTTCACTACGATTCGAGAGGTTTCCGTTGTTGTCTGAGTCAAACAGTAAACCAAGATAGTCACGAGTAGTATTTTCTCCATCTAAAAAGCCTTCTACAATATTAAATTCGTCATCGTTCACTTTTACTATCATTTCCAGCGTTTCTGGTAGCCATCTCCACCAGACTTCCATTGTGGCTGTTCTTTTCTCAACAACCTTCTGCGTTTCTGGCGGAAAACTAAAACTTATGTGGTTCCTCGCATTTAGGTGGCTAGCGTAAAGCGAGCCGACTAAGGCAACAGAGATAATCGAAACATAGAACACTGCAAACTTAACACTACTGTTCAATTCCTCGTTAACCCTCACTCTTAAATATACGTCACCTTACCTAATAAAATTTACCCATTTAGAAAAAGTCCAATTTTCCCTTAACGTTGTGTGTGCACTATATTTGAATAGGATGACTTGTTATGTTTATTTCACTGAGTATAGAACGTAAAATGGTTAGAGGATTGAATCTTGAAAGATGCGCCAAAGCTAACTATTGAAAAATTGAATGCGGAACCTTACGCATCCATATTATGCTATCCCAAACCCAACAAGGCAGAATTGAATAAGCGCCTAAAGGAACTGCAAAGGCTGAATGTTAAAACCCTAGAATTCAGCGGAGAAAAACAAGCATTCAACACACCTGTTCTGGGCAAAGGCTGTGTAGGCATAGTCACAATAGCATACAGAAACAGAGAGAAAGCAGCATTGAAAATTCGAAGAGTAGATGCTGACCGCTCCAAAATGCAACACGAAGCGGAAATGCTTAAAAAAGCAAATTCGCTACGTGTCGGACCAAGACTTTTGAGCGTAAGCAAGAACTTTCTTTTGATGCAGTTTATTGATGGTGATTTGCTTCCAAAATGGCTGGAAAAATGCGGAGGGAAAGCAAAGATAAGAACGGTTTTGCGTGAGGTTACGGAACAGTGCTGGCGCCTAGACGAGGCTGGCTTAGACCATGGAGAGCTAAGCCATGCTCCAAAACACATAATCATTGATAGGAACAGCAAGCCTTTCATAGTTGATTTTGAGACAGCCAGCTTAAACCGAAAATCATCAAACGTGACTTCAATTTGCCAGTATCTTTTCATTGGAGGCGCAGTTGCAAAGGTGGTGGCAGAAAAACTCGGCAAAAAGGATACGAAGGCAATTGTTGACGCGTTAAGGCTCTACAAAAATGATAGAAATCGTGAAAATTTTGAAAGAGTTTTGGAGGCTTGTGGTCTCTAAACAACATAATTCATTGCTGGGTGTGCATTTTGTTTGTTTGTCTTTATGTTCTCTATTTTTAGTTCCTTGACAAGCTGGGTTAGGTCAAGCCACATCTCTATTTGAAATTGTCTTGAAACCCTCTTTTTCTCATAAAGCAATGGAATGAAGTCAACAAACAACCAGTTGAAACTCTCCTCTGCCAACTCCCTTCTCCTCCAAGAATGAAAAGGCTCTCCATTTCTTATAACCACGTATGTAAAAATGCGATAGAAGAAAATTCTAGACAAAAATTCTACAAACAATGCTTTTACGGATAAATGTGAAAAAGGTTTAAAACATTGAATTTTAAATCCCTTAACCAGACTGGTGGATGACATGGTAATCAGCAGAGAAGAGATGCAGGAAATAGTCAGAAGATATCAAGAGCCCATAGGACTAAATTTGGGTTCTCATTCAGCTTTAGACGCTTGGCAGGGACAACGCAACTATGGGTTAAGAAGCATAATCTACACGACGCCTGGGAGAGCACGAATTTACCTTCAAAATCCAATGGTTGGCAAGCCAGAAGAAACCGTGGAAGATTTACCAACCCTAGTTAGGAGAGATTTACGTGTTGTCAACGATCCTAAAGACATAAAGAAAAACGACAACTGGAGAAGCGTCATAGTGATTCTTGACAAATACTCTGACATAGTGAAGTATGTTGATGAACTTGTTGATTTAGAATGCTTACAAATTACGAATAGGGCTTTTGCCGTTTACGTCGGTGGAGACGAGCATTGCAGTGTAATTGAGAATGATTATGCGGTGCCGATTTTGGGTTCTAGAACTTTGCTGAAAATTGAGAATAGGGGCGAGCTTGAGAAGGACTATTACTGGTTTGCGGAGAAGGCTGGCATTCCGACGCCTAAGGCTTACAAGTACGAGGTTCACGAGGACGGGATAAGCTTTGAAGAGCCGATTGATGAGCCTATGATTTTGAAGGCTGAACATGCGCATAGGGCTTTTGAAAGAGAATTCATTTTTGCTGCGGATTCGCATGATTTGGAGGAGAAGGTCGCACGTGAGGTTAAGGCTGGAAATCTAAGCAAAGAGGCTTTGGAGAATGGGCGTGTGGAGCAGATTGTTCTTGGTCCGCATGCGAATTTTAACTTTTTCTTTTCGCCTTTAGATGCGAAGAGTGATTGGGGAGACGTTGATAACTGGTTTGCGAAGCTTTACAATGTGAGCTTGGAAGAAGCGCGCATATGCTTGGCTAATCAGTTTTTGTCGATTGATGAGCGGAGAGAGACGATTCTTGACGGTGTTAAGCGGTTGCCGTCGGATGTTCAGGAAAAGATAAAGAGGGTTCCGTCGTTTGAAGTTACGGCGCATGCTATTCTTAGCCTTAGAGAATCGTTGTTGAAGGATTTGCATCGTTACGCTGATCGGTTCTTGCTTGCGTGCAGAGAATATGCTAGTCCAGGCATTATTGGTGCTTGGTGTTTGCAGACGCTGATAACGTGGGACCGTGTAAGCAAGTATGAGCTGAAACCTGCGGTTAAGCTTGATGTCACTGTTGGCGCGGAAGCGAAGAAGGCTACGGACTATGGCTTGTACGATATTCACGGCGAAAGCGACCCATACATGCATATTCCAGTTACGCAAGACGTAGCTTTAAGGCATGGTGGCGGAACAAACGTCCACATGGGATTAGGCTCACAATACGCTAATGCCAAATACAAGAAGCGACTGAGCACAGGCGACCGTATTGCGCTGGAGATTAGGCGAGCATTGAAAACAAAGCAACTGCACGAACTAGTAACATAAACAATGCCATAACATACCCTTCATTTTTTTACAGTAGTTTTGAGTTCTGGCTGCTCAGAAGACTTTATACCCCCCATAAGTAGGTTGAAGTACGAATTTAATCTAGTGATGGAATATCCATGTCAATATGCTGAATTACTGAAATTAAATGTTATGCTAAAATGCTTCATTATGTCTGCAAGGCTGGGTGTTTCAAATGTTCGTTTTTCTGTTAAGTCGTTTGAGGTTGCCATGTATATCTTGCTTATTACTTCTTTCAATTTTGGGTCTAGTTTTGGCGGTTTCGTCTTAACAAGCCTCTTCCAGTCTTCTATGCCTTCTGCTAATGCTTTTTTCTTTGCTTCTTCTACTTCCTTAGCCCATTCCGTCCGTCTATAGTATATTCTTGCTATTTCCTTGCTAACATGCAATCCATTGTAAGTGAATCTGCACTCGTCCAGCGTCCCCACCACATCAACAACCATAAGCCTCCGCTGCGGATCAAAAGCCAACTCAATCTTCCCATCCTCATTCACTAAACCCGCACGGGCGGCTATCTCCGTAATCGTCTCATCCACACGCAAAAGCAAACGCTTAACCTCCTCTAGTTCCTCATCCGTCAAACCCGCAATCCTCTGCGCCTCACCCCAACTCACATAGCGGTCGCCCTCCTCAAGCTTCGTGCTCACATCAAAAATTGGCTTCGCGAGCCTTTCGCCAGTCCGCGGATAATGGTCTAAGCCTAACTCTTCAAGTGTAACCAAACTCTGCTCAAGACGTTTAAAGACTGATGAGCCTTCCGGCAAGCCATTACGGTAAATTATCTCAAGTGGAATCAAATAGTTCTTCAGCTTCGGCGTGTAAACTCCATAATCATACTTCAGCTTGTTGTCTTCCACGTACGCTTTAGGCTTATGCACATTCACCAAATTAATCTCCATAATACTCGAAGGCTCTCTCAACTCGTCAAAACGCACAACTCTACCACTTTTATCCACTAATCCACGATAATGTGTTTTGATGCCTTTCTCTTCAAGCTTCTCAAAGCAGTAGGCTCCCATCATGCACAAGGCTGCGCCTTTACCGTCTATGAGGTCGGGCATCTCTCCCCAATCAAAAACCGAATATCGATCCGAAAAATGAAACCTTCCAATGCCCATCTCGTCTTTTGTCGGTTTTTTGATAACTTCTAGGTCTTTTACGCTACCCATGATTTTGCACTACTTCGATTTCTTGATAGACTCGTCAGCCTTTTCAATCTCTCTTTTCTTTGTCAACTGGTATTCCCTGACACGTTTTGCCAACTCTTGGTCTTCCACAGCTAAAATTTTTGCAGCGGCAACAGCTGCTCCTTCAGGCTCAATCGTCACCACCGAGCCTATCCCACTCGGAACCCTAAGTGAAGAGTAAATGTCTGCTCCACCAAACTTCTCCGAATACGGCGGACAAGCAATAACAGGCTTTACAGTGTGTGCATCAACAAAAGCGCTTAAGGCATTAGACTTTCCAGCAACCGTAATGTAAACAACCTTTTCCTTTTCAAACTCCTTTAAAATTCCCAAAACTTTTTCTGGAGTCTTATGGGCAGAGGCAACACGAAACTCATAATCCAATCCCAAAACCTTCAAATGCTTAGCTATTTCACGGCAAAACTCCAAATCTCTTCCTGAACCCATCAATATGACAACTTCATTTCTCATGTTCTCACATTCCTGTTTGAACAATCCTACAAAGCTTTAACACGCTATTAAATTTTTCAAGGAATGATTACGAGAAATTCAGGCTGAAGGCAAAATTCGCTGGAAAGAATATCTGCAACAAAGTTATATTTTCGAAATTCTTCCTATTTACTTGGGGGAGATAGGCTTATCAACCAAGCTAAAAAAAACAGTGAAGGCCAGTTTAAAATTTCTGCCCAGAATGTATAGGTATTATCCTCTTTCTTTTGTTGGACTGATAATAATTTTAGCTTTTGTTGTAATTGCTCTACTAGCTCCAATACTTGCGCCTCCCACATCCGATAATCCCTTCATTTGCCCCTATGACGGTCCACCTAAACAAGAATATTTTAGTGGCATTGATCCAGTACCGACTCTTCCGAGTGCTAAGCATCCCTTTGGTACATTTGCTGGATACGACGTGTATTACGGATGCATTTGGGGGGTCAGAATGGCCTTTTACATAAGTATTCTGACTACGATATTGACATTGACGATTGGTCTTAGCATTGGAAGCATTGCAGGTAGTTTTGAAGGAGTAGTAGATGAGATATTGATGCGTTTTACCGATGCGTTCTTTGCTTTGCCCGGATTGCTGTATGTCTTGTTGATTATATTAGTTATACCATTGTCTTGGGAGCTGAACTTGGGTGTGCTTAACTTTCCAATAGTGCTTTCTCGCATTGATAAAATCATTCTTGCTTTGGCGATAATGGGATGGCCGCCCTACGCCAGACTCATTCGCGGTGAGATAAAAAAGGTTAAGCAACAAGATTTTGTTGAGGCATCTAAAGCAGTTGGATGTTCTAGGCTGCGAGTGCTTACTAGGCATATTCTGCCAAACTCTATAACTCCAGTTCTGAGTTTAGCTTTCCTAAATGTAGGTGGAATAATATTAGTGGCATCAATAGTGAGCTTCCTAGGATTTGGTCCTCCAAAAGGTTATGCGGAATGGGGGTCAATCATATCCTTTGGGCGAAATTACTTTATCGTCCCTTCGGCTGATGCTTCGCAGTTTGCATGGATCTTTGTTATACCTGGCGTTTTTTTGTCAGCTTTTGTGTTGGGTTGGAGTTTGCTGGGAGATGTCATAATGAGCGTGACAGATCCAACTCTTGTTAGGAGGATGACTTTTTGAGGCTTGTAAGTTTCATTGTAAGAAGGCTGGTTTTCTCGATATTTACATTATTTTTGCTGAGTCTAATGATATTCTATACAGCAGGCTTTTTACCATCCGGAGTAAGAGTACAGTTGTTTATCTCACCCAACGCATATAATCATCCAGGATTTGATATATATTCGCAGATACCCAAAATAATCGAAAAGTATCATCTTAACGATCCTTTCTATGTTCAGTATTTCAATTGGCTTCAATTTGTGCTTGCTGAAGGTTCACTTGGCTATTCACATCTTCAGGGAAAAATGGTCTTGGATGCCATCTTATTCAGTTTTCCAGCCACGTTGGAGCTTGTGATGTATTCTGCGCCAATAATAATTTTCGGCGGCATTAAGCTTGGCGTATATTCAGCAAAGCGGGACCATGAGAAAAAGGGACGTGAAGATCTATTTGACTTCATTATAAGAGTAGCCACATCCTTGGCATATTCTATACCGATATTTTTCATCGGATTGCTAATGATTTCAGTTTTTTACTTAAATCTTCATTGGGTTACCCCTGAAAGACTTGGAAGTGAGGCTGCATCCTTTATTTACTCTGGAGATTGGAATTCTTATACACGCATGTACACTATCGATGCGTTATTAAACGGACAGTTTTGGATATTCCTCGACGCTCTGAAACATCTAGCACTTCCAGTCGCAACCTTAACGATTTCGATGCTACCGATCATTGTAAAGGTTACACGTTCAAGTATGCTCGTCGAACTTAGCCAGCAATATGTCATAACGACAAAAGCAAAAGGCTTGCGAGATGTTGAGGTCGTGAATCGCGCCAAAAAAAACGCTATGATTTCTATTCTCACAATTTCGAGTACATTATTCGCAAGTATGCTGACAGGATTAATTGTAACAGAATCTATATTCGCGATAGGTGGGATTGGCTTAATGGCCATAAACGCGGCCAAAAGGTATGATATCGTGCTTTTAATTGGGATTTCCATATTTTTCTGCATTATATTTGTGACAATCAACCTCATAGTGGATATCCTATATACCTACATAGACCCGCGAGTTAAACTCTGACATCACATACTTCTCTCCTGTTTCCACGTCAAAGTTCAAAATCCCTTTCTGCACCCATCAATATGACAACTTCAGAAAAGACACTGATGTAAACATGCTTAGAAAACAGCTTCTACAGCAATATCCACAAAAACCCGCAAAAAAGAAAACAACAAAAAAAACAAACCCCTGAGTAACTAAGATAATAAACTGCAAAAGCCTAGGGGGGTCTATCCGTATTGGTTGCGCGGCAAATCAAACAAACATAAAAAATGAAATGTAGCAGACTTTAAAGTCAAAACTATAAAACCTTTTACAAAAAAGAAAATAAGCTCAGTAGGGTACTCTTCTATTCCAGAGGGGTCGTCGTCTAGTTTGGACAAGGATACCAGCCTGGGGAACGCGTAAACGTACAGAACGCTGGCGATCCTGGGTTCAAATCCCAGCGACCCCATCACAGCCTTATTTAGCGAAAAAGGTTCAGTGTTGCCAGCTGTTCGTGGAATAAACCCTAGAATAGCCGATTTTTGCTCTAGTGGTTTTC
>CAYZEP010000035.1:0-13271 GCA_964477645.1 uncultured Candidatus Bathyarchaeia archaeon
GCATAGACATCTATAGATGCTGTGACCAGTGCGCGAAAAGTGAAACCTAGGGTGTAAATGTGAACAACCTATAGCCGCACGGCTCAGCGGTAGCGGCGGCGTGGGATTTGAACCCGTGTCGTCCTAAGGTCACGGGGTTGGCTGGTTCTGTGAGGGTTCAAACGTGGGCTCTAACCTATACGACCCCACCAAACGTGATTTTGCCTTGTTTTGTGAAAATAAGCCTTTTTTGGTCATTTCAATTGCACATGTAAAAGCAGAAAAAGCCATAATTAAGCCGAAAGAATATATGAGAAAAGAGTGCGTTTGCCTTAGTAATCATGTTTCCTGAAGAATACGCTGAGGTTTCGAGGAAGATTGTCTAAGTAGTCAGTGAGGCTAAGATGTTCAAGTTTCTTTATCGTTACAGTTGTCAATTCATCACGAGATGCTCCTTCGAGGAGAAGCTCTGTCTCTTTTTCTGTGAACTCTTCTCTTTCACCGATCCATTGAAGAAACTTCCTGTTTTGAGGGCAGACGCGCTGACAATGAAGACAACCGACCACGCAGTTGTGCCAAGCTGGGTCCATCCATTCGGGAAATGGGATGTCGCCTTTCCTCTCGTTGTGATACACAATGCATCTTTCGGCGCGAAGTAGAAATCGGTCAGAAGGTATTGCGCCAGTCGGACAGGCTTGACGGCAGAGCTGACATTCCTGGCAGCTTTTCATCAATTTTGCTTCTCGCCACTGGTCTTTTTCGCATGGCATGTCGGAATATACGGCCACTAGCTGGAGAAAACTCCCCATTCCAGATACATAGGAAATGTTGTTTCTTCCATACTCGGCCAATCCGCTTCGCACCGAGATAAGCTTCAAAGGTAGTGCGGTGCTTGCCCCTTTGTATCCTTCGCGCTCCAAAATTTCTGCTAGAAAAACTTGCACTTTTTTCGTTGTTTCGTCGTATGCTGTATAGGTCGGAGGGAGCATCAGTGCCTGCGACCTTCCATTCCAAGTGAAGACTGCTTGGGTTTGAGGGCGGGGAACAGCGACCACAATTAGGGACTGAGCTTCAGGCAGGCTTTCAGGGATTTTGAATTTGAACCAAGCCAAGCGTTCTTGGAAGAAATCTTCGTTCAGTAGACCTCGTTTTAAACTCTCTTCAATCTCTTCTTGTAGCTCATGCAAATGCTGAGTTGACAAAACCGTCGTCGCGTAGTGATGCTCTGCAAGTTGAAGAGACAGTTTTTCCATGAATCTGTTCATATGACATCTGAAGAGTATCTAACTCGGCAGTTCATTTGTCTATCTGTGTAAATCAAGGACTGCTATCGTTGGGCTTTGGTTTTCATAACTAAGTATTGGAAGAAGCCCACTATCTGTCATTTTCTACTCTTGATTTGAACACTTTGCTTAACATAGCGTAACCATTTAGCAGCGATCCTAACGTATGAAGCATGTTCAATCGGATGTAGATCTAATTTGGTTGACTAAGTTATGTAGATCTTTCATGTGTTTATTGTGATCATATACCCATGATACATCTTTGAAAAATTCATATGGTATGGTTTCTCGTGACCATTTTCCTGGACGCAAGTCTTGAATCACATATTCATAGCTTTGTAGAAAGCCGATTCTGATAAGTTTTGACAAATGCTCGATTAGATTTCTGAACTCTAGCCTAGGAAGATACACTTGTGCTACCAGAGCATTTTCGCCTAGCAACTTTCCTACAATGAATACGAATGGTTTGTCGAGTAATGATCTTGCAAACTTAGCCATTTTCTCCATACTGTCGAATTTGAACGCAAAGAAGAACATATCGGATATTGTTCTATCAAAGGGTAATATACCTATTTGAAAATCCTCGACAAGCCCATGCTTGATGACATGCCATTTATAGTGATAATGAACATTCTGCAAGGTTGTCCCAAGTTTTTTTGCTATAATAGTCAGATCGATGGTTGCGTCTTTCTCTAGTTCCTTCACAATGAATAAGTCAATTTCGTCGGCTTTTACTTGGAAGTCTTTAGGGTCCAATAGCGTATATGGCAGCTTAGTTCCTTCTCCAAGAATCTCTTCAACCCACTTATCCCATGGAAAGACCCACGTTTCAGAAATGTTGTCAAACCAGTTACTTGTTCGGTTAACTGTATGAAAACACGTCGACCAAAAAATCTGTATATCACGGGCAACTCCCAGCTTTTTTATCTCCTTTATGAACTGCTCGAATATGGTAGTGCGCTCTTTAGGGATAACGTATATTACTAGGCAACCTTCAAACGCTCCATAGCATCGGGTTAAGTATATATAAAACTTGTTGACTTTCAGGCAGTTGAAAAGCAATTCCTCATAGCCGGGCGTGGCTTTTGCAAAAACGACTGCCTTCTTCAACCCTAGGTTTGTGTGGTAAACATTTGTAAATAGCCTTAAATAAAAAAGGGAGGACATGCGTTTTATTCTGGACAGCACAGTTCCCCTTGATATGTCAAGCTTCCTTGCAACTTCTGCCATATTCCTAGGTCCGTATTTTGCCAAACCTTCTATAATTTTTACATCGAGAGGGTCAAGTTTACTGCACATTTTCATCACCGTGCTCTTCACTATGTTTCTCTCAGTTTGTCGTATTAAGTTTTTTACGGACCATAAGGTCCATCAACGGGTTCTGCGAACACTTTTCCCGACGTCACCATTAGTGCAAGCAAGCCAAGCTGAATCAGCAGAAGAGCGAGTTTCCAGTGCGAAGCGATCATTATTTTCCAATTCAAAGCCTACCACCTCCTTTATTTTTGTCTGCAAAATAGTTATTTTCTTGACAAAAATTAAAAACTTTATATGTAGTTATCTTCTATAACTATGTTCGGTGGGCCAATTTGGAATCAGAAACTTTGAGCAAGACGAATGGGAGAATTGTTAAAGGGTTTCTGGACATGGTAATTCTAATGGAACTGAGGAAACATCCCATGAGTGGTTACGACGTCATCTCCTTTATTCGCAACAAATTTCGCATGCAGCTGAGTGCGGGCACTGTTTACTCTTACCTTTACTTTCTAGAGAGAAATGGATTAATCAAGGGTGAGGTGGGTCGAAGAAGCAGGGTTTACATGTTGGCTGAGCAGGGAGAAGAAACCGTTAAGACATTTTTAAGTTCAAAAGATAAAATTCTAGGACTAGTTTTAAACCTTTTTATTGGTGCGTAAGAATAGTTTAAGTTTCTTCTGTAACTGTGACCTTTTCCACACTCTTGAGCCATGGTATTTTAGGTGCACCAGTGGAAAGTTCTTTTAGTATTTCCTTCTCAATTTCTTTATTCATTTCTCCTGCACTTTCCTCAACAAGACGAATAACAATCACAGCTTTCTTACCCATTTTATCCTCCAATTCTCTTAGTTACATTAAATCATATATAAAACTCTGACGTATTTGATGGCTAAAGAAATCTAGGCAAAGACATTAAATCATATGATTCAGTTTTTCTTGATTTTCTTTCATTGTTTTCATGCATTTCTTAAAAAGCCTTTCAAAATAACTCCTTTTAAGTTGAGGCCCTTTTCCTATGGCTGGGCACTCTTCAGTATAGACAAAAGTGTAGCTTTTGCCTCCGATTTCCTTAAGCTCGAAGGGGTAGAATATGCAGATTAGCGGTCTTATATTATAGATGGTGCATGAATTGCCTTTTAGAAACATGCATTTCTCGTTTTCAGTTTTTTTCATCCAGTAAATGTATGGTTTAAATCCTTCAATTTTTTCGGCGAACTCACTAACATCTTTTAAAGTCTTCTTTGATATACGCTCAGCCTCGATCTTTAGAAGAAGAATTGATCTAACCCTATCTTTAGTATCGCCGCAGCATAGGGCACACCTTTCACATTTAAAATGGACATTTTTAGGGTAATCAAATTCCAAGATGTTTCACACACATAATTTGTTTTGCATAGAAAATAAATGAAAACATAGGCAAATAAGTTTGTAAGAATGATGTTTGGAATTTGAGTAAAAAGCGAGTTGTATATTCATAAAATAGTGAAAGGATTTTTAGCATCTGTTGAAAGTCATGAGAAAGTTTAATATAAGAAGAACGGGAAAAGCTCTCTTTAACGGTATAATTGCTGGTGAAAAGTGTATGACCTCAAAGAAATTGTTGGATATATTAAATGATGCAATAGCGAGGGAGCTACAAGTTGCCATACAATACATGTGGCAGCATGTTCAATGGAGCGGTGTCAAAGGCTTTGCAGTGCAGGAAGAACTAAAGAAGATAGCAATAACAGAGATGAAACACGCTGAAACCATTGCTGAAAGACTCTTCTATCTCGGTGGAACACCTACGACAAAACCTAATCCTATTTTCGTCGGAAAGACGTTAAAGGCAATGATTGGACAAGATATAAAGGATGAAGCAAACGCCATTAAACTTTACAAGCAGATAATTGAGATGGCGGAGAAGGAAGGAGACACAACAACAGCATTTATTTTCAGGGAAATTCTAGAGGATGAGGAAGACCATCACGACACTTTCACAACGTTACAAGAGGATTTGAAGTAAAAATCGGAAATCATCTGATGGTAGCAGCTCCAAAACCCATACTTTTTTCATTGCCCCTCAATTTCTTCCTTTATAGAAAATTTAATTTCTCTTGAACAGTAATGAAATAACAGGAGTGAAAGGATAATGGATTCAGAAAAAATTGAAGCAAACATAAGTGAGCCAATTTGTGAAAGATGTGACTATCCTATCGATGACTGTAAATGTGTTTGTCCCTATTGTGGTGAATCTTCTGGCTGCGAATGTTGCATAGGCATTGACAAAGTGACTGGTGGCTGAAAACCGCTTACTTCAAGTGTTTCATGGGTGAAACAAATTGGTAATGGAAGAAGTTAATTGGATGGCAGGCGGCCCGCAAGGAAGTGGTGTAGATACTGCCGCAAACATTTTCGGAAGGGCATGCGGCTACGGTGGTCTCTATGTTTATGGAAGAAGAGAGTATCATTCCAACATTAAAGGATTGCATAGTTATTTTCATCTGCGAATCTCAAGCCGTGAGGTCTCAGCAAACGTAAACGATGTAGATTTACTTGCAGCGTTTGACGCGGAAACTGTTGTTAGACACATAACTGAAGTAGTGTCTGGTGGCGGAATAATAGTTGATAAAGACCAAATTAGCACAAAAATCTTCAATATTCCAACATTATCGCACGAATTCAAGAACGAATTTCGCCAATATTTAGACAAAAAAGGGTTAGGCGATAGTTTAAGCGACCTACTTGCTGGAGCTGAAAAGACTGGCATTCATGTTTTTCAGATTCCTTACATGGATTTACTAAAACAAATCGCAAGTAAATTAGGAATAGAGCAGTTAAGCAAAGTTACCAGAATGATAAATGTCTTAACAATAGGCATTTCTTTCGGTCTGCTCGATTATGATGTGGGCTTAGTTGAAAACGCTGTTAGGGCAATTTTTGCAGAAAAGCCCAAAATTGTCAGCATGAATATTCAGGCTCTTAAAATGGCTTACGACTATGCCAAGAATAACTTCCAAAATAGCTTTGGACATAAGTTCCAAAAAACGGATGTCATTGAAAGAAGGATTTTCATCTCTGGGAATCAGGCCGTTGCAATTGGTAAAGTCTTAGGCGGGTGCCGAGTCCAAACTTATTACCCCATAACTCCCGCTGCTGATGAAAGCGAGTATTTGGAAGCTCACGAAATTTTAAAAGTTGGAACTAATGATGAAAAAGGCGCCATAGTCGTTATTCAGACAGAAGATGAAATCGCCGCTATAAACATGGCTTCAGGCGCGGTTTTAACTGGCGCTAGAGCAGCAACCTCAACATCTGGGCCTGGTTTTTCCCTTATGGTTGAAGGCTTGGCTTGGGCTGGAAACAGCGAAGTGCCAGTAGTAATTACGTACTATCAGAGAGGCGCTCCATCCACAGGTTTGCCTACGCGGCATGGGCAAGATGACTTAAGATTTGCCATTCATGCTGGTCACGGTGAATTTGCACGCATTGTTCTTGCATCCGGTGATATACGAGAATGTTTCTACGATGCCGCAGCTGCATTTAACTATGCAGAAAAATACCAATTGCCCGTGATCCATCTAATAGACAAGGCTCTTGGTAACAGTTCCCAAACCTATGCCTTCTTTGACGCTCGCCAATTTAAAATTCAGCGTGGCGCTATTCTGGATGAAAGCAAGCTTCATGACGAGTATAAACGATTTAAGTTTACTGAAAGCGGCATTTCTCCTAGAGTTTTACTCGGCACAAAAAATGGTGTTCACTGGTATACTGGTGACGAGCATAACGAGTTTGGTCATATAAGCGAAGAACCCACTAATAGGACGCTGATGGTGGAAAAGAGAATGAAAAAGTTCGAAGCGATTGAAAAAGAAGTGCCTATCGAAGAGAAAATCAACTTTTTTGGGGATGAAAAAGCCAAAAACTTCATTGTAAGCTGGGGCTCGCCGAAAGGCGCCATTCTTGAGGCTCTCCACACTTTGACTGAGGAAGGTTTTAGCTTAGGTTTCTTGCAAGTCCGCATGGTGCATCCACTTCCCAAAGATTATATGACCAGCATTCTTGGAAATGCTCAGAAAATAATTGATGTGGAAATGAATTATTCGGGGCAGCTTGGAGGAATAATAAGAGAGGAGACGGGCATTCCGATGGGTTTCTATATTCTGAAGTATAATGGAAGACCCATGACAACCACCGAAGTTTACGGCGCTCTAAAGCGTATTCTGCTTGATGAAGCTCCAAAAAGGCAGGTGTTATCATATGGCTCTTAAAATGTCAGATTTCAAAACAGACATCTTCGTAGATTGGTGCCCCGGATGTGGAAACTTTGGTATACTTGCAGCCTTGCAGATGGCACTAGCAGAACTTGGACTCGAGCCTCACAATGTTGTGTTGGTTTCTGGGATAGGCTGCTCTGGCAAGCCGCCACATTTTGTCAAAACTTATGGAGTACATACTCTTCATGGCAGAGCCTTACCTTTCGCTCAGGGAATCAAAGTGGCCAACCCAGAATTAGAAGTTATAGCCATGGGAGGAGATGGAGATGGCTTAGGCATAGGTGCTGGGCATTTTGTAAACGCTGGAAGAAGAAATGTAGATATGACCTACTTGATTCATGACAACGCTGTTTATGGATTGACAAAAGGACAAGCCTCGCCCACACTAAGGCTAGGTTTGAAGACAAAGTCTCTGCCAAGGCCTAACATTAACGAGGCAGTGAACCCAATTGCACTAGCTCTTATTGCTGGGTACACGTTTGTTGCGAGGGGCTATGCTTACGATACGAAACATCTAAAAGAAATATTAAAACAGGCAATTCAACACAAAGGTTTAGCCTTCGTAGACATACTGCAGCCTTGCCCAACCTACAATGACATAAACACCAAAGAATGGTATGCAGGCGAGGACAGGATAGATCCGCAAACAGGAAACCCCAAGTCTAGGCTTTACAAATTAGACGAAATTGGCTACGACCCTTTTGTACGCGATTTAGCCGAAGATCTTGCGAAAAAGATAGTTGCCATTGAAAAGGCTCAAGAATGGGGTGATAGGATTCCAATGGGCATATTCTACAAAAATGAGCTTACGCCAACTTTCCAAGAACGTATATCTAAAAGAATACCCTTTTACCTCAGCAACCCGCCTGCAAAGCAGAAAATTGAAGATGAAACTGGTGCATCTGTGGCCGACATCAGCGAATTTCTTGAAGAGTTAAAGACGTCATAAGAGTAAAGAAATATCACCAAAATCAAGTTGCTGTCCATCCGCCGTCAACGAAAATCGTCTGTCCAGTAACATAATTAGATGCAGGAGAAGCTAAGTATAGTAGTGCTGCCTTTAAGTCCAACAGTTCCCCTGTTCTTCCTAAAGGTGTTTTGGAAAGGATGTACTTCAATGCCTTTTCGTCTCGAAAAACGGTCTCGGTCATTTCACTTGGGAAAAATCCGGGTGCAATGGCATTCACATTAATTTTGTAGGGTGCCCATTCAACGGCTAAAGCTCTTGTTAGGTTTATGACTGCACCTTTAGAAGCGTAGTAGGGTGCTGTTGGGAATATGTCGCCTACAGCGCCATAAATGGAAGCGATGTTCACTATTTTTCCATACTTTTTCTTGATCATTTCACGCGCGGCAGTTCTTGCACATAAAAAGACGCCTGTTAGGTTAATGTCTATCACTTTTTTCCATTCTTCGAGGCTCATGTCAACGGATGGACTTAAGCTTGCAATTCCTGCATTGTTAACTAGAATTTCTATGGAACCGAATTCTTCTATGGCTTTTTTCACCATGTTTATTACTTGGTTCTCTTGACTTACATCTGCTTTTACAGGAACCACTTTAGTATTGTATTTACTCGATAAATCTTCAGCTAATTTGACAAGTCTTTCGTATCTTCTCGCAGCAATCACAAGGTTTACGCCTCGTTCGGCTAATGTTTCAGCAAATGTCACGCCCAAACCGCTAGAAGCACCAGTCACTATGGCTACTTGGTCTTTAACATCAAAACATAATTCCATCACAGTCTTGCTCAAAAGCAATCACCGTCAATTCGCGTATTTTATAGGGATATAAATTTAAGGTTTGTCGATAATTAGATGAATTTAGAAAACAAGGTGTACAAATAGGAATCTGAGGGAAGAGTTTGAAAATTGAACCTGAAAAAATATTGGAGAAAGCGAAACTTCGAAAAAACAACTGAGCCAAAAGGTGAATCAGAGATGGCTGAAGGAAACATCTACGTAATTCAGAAGCATGCTGCCACTCATCTGCATTACGACTTACGCTTGGAGATGGATGGCGTATTAAAAAGCTGGGCAATTCCTAAGGAGCCGCCTACAGTCCCCAGTGTTAGACGGCTGGCTGTGCAGGTGGAAGATCACCCAGTTGACTATGCAAATTTTGAAGGTGCAATTCCAGAGGGCGAGTATGGCGCTGGCACAGTAGAAATCTGGGATAGAGGCACCTACAGGTTAATAGAACGCAAAGAAGACAAGCTCATCGTAGAAATCATTGGCAACAGGCTAAAAGGCGTTTATGTACTTGTGAGATTCAAGGACCAGAAAAATTGGCTTTTCTTCAAAAAGAAATAGCCTACGCTGCAAAGATGATGTTGCGAGAAGTTTCAAAAGTGAAGGTTTTCTTTTTTGGTTTAACTTCTCTGATTATTCCTCTTCCTCTTCGGATTCTGCTTCTCCTTTTTCAACAACTTCGGCTTCTGCAAATCTTCTGCTTATCCTTGTTATCCTTATTTTGACATGGTCTCCGGGCTTCGTGTTGGGGATAAAAGTAACTAAGCCTTGTATTCGGGCTATGCCTTCTCCCCTGCGGCTTGTTTCTTGAACATCAACTTCGTATTCTTTTCCCATTTCTACGGGTTTTGGAGGTAATCTGCCTTCTCCTCTTCCTCTGAATCCTCTTCTTGGGCCGAAGCTTCTTCTTTCTTCCATTCGTTTCACCTCTCGTTTCGTAATAAAATTCTGTTTTGTGGTTTACTCAACTGTCAGTTTTCCGTATCTTCCGACGTTCAGCTGGATTTCTCCTTTGAAGCTTGTTACGTAGCCGTTTTCCACTTTGACTGTGTTGTCGACGTTTACTTGGTTGATCTGTTCATTCCATAATGTCAGTTTTATTGTGCCTGTGTCATCAGCGATTATTGCTGTTGCTACCTTGTGTGTTTCATCTTTGAATCTGGATAGGACTTCGCGTGGATCGGATTTTTCTACGACTTTGGCTTCAACGCTAATGCGTTTCATTCCATTTCGCAATTCCCTTATTTTCAATTTTTTCCTTCCGTTTACGCTATTCTTTCCGCGACGGCAAACTTTCCGCCTACTGATAAAATTTTGACTTTGACGCGTTCGCCTATTTTGCTGTTTGGAACAAATATCAGAAAGCTTTGTATTCTCGCTATTCCGTCGCCTCTGCTTCCAATGTCGTCAATAACAACTTCTAATTCTTGGTTTTCTTTCACGGGTGCCATTTGGAAAATTGGTCTGCTTGGGCGGAACCTTCTACTACTTCCAAAACGTCTTGGTTTTCTTGGGGCATTTTTTGTTTTTTCTGGCAGCCTTCTTGGCATATCCTGTTTTCGTCCTCATCGCGGAACTAGTCTTTCACCAACAAAACTCGTGTGCCACGTTGACACTTGAGCTTCAGGTTAAGAGCTAGTTACATGCAGAACAGCCATTCAGCCATATAAATCTTGCTAGGCATCGCCTTAGCTTTAATATCCAAGTATGAAGCCTTCGATCACCATACTAGCAAAGTATGCCACTGTAGCGACAAGAAGACTTTTAGTCCACGAAAACTCAGCTAACAAACGAGTTGCAAGTGCACACAATACAATAGTCCAGATGTATATTCCTATTTGGATGTAACTGCTAATCTGAGAAACAAGCCATGTTTCTTCCATTATTTTTGTGTATGCAACTTCGCCTTCTCCGTTAACTCCGCCAATCAATTCAAAGGGATAATAAAGTTTTGGCAAAGTTGAGTAAACAGCAACGTTTACTACAGCTTGTATAAATATGGTCATTAAGGCGAATCCAACTAAAATCAGTAAAGGTTTCCAAACAGTTTTAGCTTTAAAGACTTTTGTCAATATGTAAAGTATTCCACCCAGGATAACCCACTTAATGACAAATTGCATAAAATAAACGACAGAAGAATTGAGCATGTAACTGGCAACATTTTTAACTGGTGAGGTGAAAATGCCTCCGAAAAACAATCCGTCGACTAATACGGTTATGTTTTCGCTGTCAGACCATGCGAGTTCCAACTTTAGACCAGTAATGTTGTCCCAGTTTGCATAAGCATCATTGCTCATCCATTCAGATCCCAGCGGGATTGTTAAGTTATTCCATATATTGTAGGTGAAATTGAAAAAGTCTGTTAAATTATAATAAAAGTAGTCCGAAACGTTTGTCGAAAACAAGTAAATAGTTACGTTTTCAGGTTTAGCCTCTGGACTAGTCGCTTTTATTCTTAAGGATAGGTTCTTGTAACCATCTGGACCTGAACAGTTTATGGATCCTATATCATTTAACTCCATAGAGATTTGTCTACTATCAACCATTGAGAATTCTATGCTTCTGTTTCCATAATAAGTCCCATTTATATAGTCGTCATAATTGTCGCTAATAGTTACTTGCGAGTTTCCTTTCCACAAGGTAGAGTTTTCGGTCCATTTGTCTAGTTCTTGAGCTGTAGGTAGAGTCTGTTCAATATATGTCTTAGACACAATAACGTAAGTAACTCCCACATTTGCCACTATGAACAAAATCATTATTGGAATAGGCCCGATATATTTTGGGTTTTGAATGATTTCTTTGAATGCTTTAGTGGGAGCGTATAGGACTTTGAATATGTTCTTTAATGTTCCGTATACAGACAATTGTTTATGCCTCGTTTGTAAGTGGTTGCTGAGGATTTATTAAGGATTTGTTACATTCCAAGCTTTAGCCACCTATAGGTTGTGTAATCCACATATTCTAAGAAGGGATTTTCCGCCTGATACTTCACCATTAGTTTTTGTCGTTGTCGCTTATCTAATATTTGGTTTGTGGCGATGAGTGAATAAGCGTCGCTTCCTGCTCCTGAACCATAACTAACGATTAAAACGCGCTCATCAGGCTTGGCTATGTCTAATACAGCCGCTAAACCCACTGGTGAAGAGCCTGAGTAGGTATTACCAAATTTTACTACTTGAAGCGAGGGCAGATACTGCTCTTCTCTAAATCCAAGTTCCTTCGCAATCTTCACTGGAAACTGAACGTTTGGCTGATGCGCAACAAAATAGTTGATGTCTCCTACTTGCAGATTAAGTCGCTCCATCATTTTTTTTGCTGCTTTTCTGATGTGTTTAAAGTATGCTGGGTCTCCGGTGAATCTTCCACCATGCATTGGATAAGGTTCGCCGTCTCTTCGCCAAAAGTCAGGAGTGTCAGAAGTGCATGAGTACCATCCCTCAATTTCCGCTATGACATCATGCTTTCCGAAAATGTAGGCGCATCCGCCATATCCAACAAATAGGTCCAGTTCTCCGCCGGGGCAATCTCTTGGAGCTGCTTGAGAATTGTCTGTGCCTATTACCATGGCATATTGAATGTTTGATTTTGGATAACTAACCAGCGAAGCTGCGTCCTTAAACATGCTTGTAGCAGCTTTACATGCAAATTCTGTGTCTACAGCGTCAACTCCTTGCACATCTTCATATTCCTCGCCAAGTTTCAGAACCTGCGCAACTTTTGAAGCTATGGGCTTAACTGCGTACGGGTTTGATTCCGAGCCTGCATATATCTTGCCAACGAGTGAACTATCGACTCCAGAGTGGATTAATGCTAGTTTTCCTGCCTCAACGGCAGCAGTGATCGCATCTTCGTCGATAAATGGAACTGAACGTTCTATGCTGCCTTCCTTTATTCTGAACCTTGAAGTGTAGACTCCGTAGCCAACGATTCCAGGGGCATCATGCTCTTTACTCGGTTTAGCTATGGTGTATTTCTGGTGTGGATAATACTCATCCGCAAATGTAAAAGTTAAAGAAATTGTTGGAATGACATCACTCTTATCTACTGAATAGCGCCTTCTAAACCTTGGAACAACATCCCTTCCTTCAAGAGCTGAAAAGTCGATTTCCTCATCGCATTTTATTATTCGATCAGTAAGCCTTCCCGGAACACGTATTTTTCCGTTGTGAAAGGAAACTATGCCATAAACGTAGCTGCCCAACTTCGTGAACTTGTTTGTTGGCTCATTTGTAAAGGTGCACACTTCGAGTTTGCCCTTCTCGTAGAATAGGTCCATGTCAACCATTTTTCCGAAGCTTTTTCTTCCGCAATCGCCGCAATAGTCTCTTATCTCAAAATATTCTTTCCCACAAATTTTGCAGCGGCTTCCCTTCAGTCTGTCGCCAAGGTAGGAAACTCTTCTTTCTATTGGTTCGCTACTCATTTTTAACCTCTCTCAAAAATGTAAATGTAACCTTTAGTTCCAAAGCCTTCAAGCTCCAGTACGCACCCATACCTTAATTCTTTATCGCTTTTAACTTGTCGTTCACCAGCCTCGCCTCTCAGCTGCTTGAAAACTTCAAAAACTTGGGCGCCTCCGGTAGCACCTAACGGATTTCCATCTGCCTTTAATCCGCCGTTCATGTTTACGAAAAGTTTCTTGCCGTTAATTTCATAATAGCCTTTGTAATCTTGACAGCTTTCGTATATGTTCATCCACGCTTTTCCATGTTCGCAGAATCCTAAATCCTCAAGTGAAATCATCT
>CAYZEP010000036.1:0-13090 GCA_964477645.1 uncultured Candidatus Bathyarchaeia archaeon
AAATAATGACAGACGCAATTAACGTATATCTCTCAGCAATATCGAACAAAATCAATTCAGCAATAAAAGCCTTAACAGTCGTCATATTTTACTTAACAATAATAACCACCATCACCTCGTTCCCAAATACAGTTGCCACTTTCTTTGGCATATCACAATTCGGAAACACGGACTACATGATAATCTACGCTACAATAATACTATCCATAGTCTTACCGTTGTTGTGGTTATGGAGAAGTAAATGGCTGAGGCCGGATGAACAAACCACTCTCAAACGATGTGCACGCTGGAAAAAAGATGGAATTTGCGGGTGACATCTCCAAGGGTATGGCTAAAAACCTTTTTCCTATACATTCCCACTTTTAGTTTTGATCGGTTGCCTTCTTCAGAACAATTTGGATGTAAGCGCTTATAGCGTCAATCCAAACTCAAGTCTAACTTCCTTTCTCTTGATGTCTTCGTTCGAATACGCGGCTAAATCAAAGCCTATCAGGTCAAATCCTTGCCTGAGATAGAACTCTATTGCCGGAACGTTGCACGACTGCGTTTCAAGAACAAGCATCCTTGCCCCTTTCTGTTTGGCAATTGCGATAGCGTGCTTCATCAGCGCGGTTCCGATGTCTTTCCTTCTGAACGCCTCTTTCACAAGAAACTCCCATACGCGCATTCTATTGTTCCACTTGTCGTGACCGAGTTCAATCTAGCCAGCCTGCTCACCATCCAGCACAGCAGTAAACACCTGTGGCTCCTCGATATGCTCCTCGAAAAATCGTCCTGTGTAACTCTTCTCTTGAGAATTTTCAAAAGGCTTTAGATCTAGCTCTACTCTCCAAGCTTTTGGTTCACGCATGATCGTGAGGTCGTAGTAAGAGTCTGTGACGTATTTATCTTTCAGAGTAGGCAGAGAACTGTCGTCTTTGTGAAGTTCAACAATCTTGATCTTGTTCCATAGGCTGAAGTTCATGACTCATCACTCTCTATCAATCAAGGAAAGGCATTGCGAGGATTTTCGGTTAGGCTTCCCAGTCTAGCAGTCTCTTCTGTCCCTCAATCTTCTTTAGGTCCGTTAGGTCTTGCGTGACTTCCATTGTTCCCAAATATTTTCCATTCTTATCTCTCACTGCAAAATATTTGATGTGAATTAGGCGGTTGTTCATTGTAATCCAAAATTCAGCCACATCCTTCTTGCCATTCTTGAAAGCATCAAGAATCTTATTCACTATGTGCACACTTTTCTGGGGATGGCACAATTGCACTTTTCTTCCAATAACAGCCTTTGTTCGAACAAAAATTCTTTTCTCAGCCTTGTTAAAGTATTTAACAGCATCATTTGCATCGACAAAGGAAATGTCAACTGGAAGAGAATCTAAAATAGCCTCAACCTCCTCTTTTGAAAGGCTTCCAGTCTCAAACTGTAACGTCTCTTTCAACTCGGGTGGGGCTTCGATTTTTTGTCCCTCTTCGGTCGGTAGTGTTGTTACCAAATGCGGGGGCGTAAAGCAGCAATATCCAATTTCATCAAATTCCCTTCTAATCCCCGTCCACTCTTCGTTCGCAATAACCTTTAATGCCGTTGGAAAAAGTATGTTATTTTCTTTAAAGAAATGGCTCGGAAGAATGCTGTTTAAAGATTCAGCAGTTTCGCCAAGTAGTTTCTTAAAGTCTTGAAAGCTTATTGTATTATACTTTCCTATTATGCTGTTGAGCTTTTTCTTTTTCTCTCTTATCTGATTGTGCTCCATCCACATTATCGCAGGCGGTTCCGTAATTCCATGCTTTTCTAGAAGTGGGAAAAGTACGTTTTCTTCTCGTAAATAATGCTTTTCTGAATCAGTGAGGTCTCTTGTTATATGCTCTAGATGATGGATTTCGTCGCCAACATAACTTGCATCGTTTACTTGTTGAACTTTGTTTGCGATGGTGGCGAGTTTTTCTGTGAGCTGTAGCATAATCTTGTGTTCTTCCATGAGAATGCTGATTGGATGTCCAATAGGAATCTCTAGCTTTTGTTTCGTTAGCTGCTCTCTGAAAACGGCAAGATGAACATCACATAATCGTTGAATTTCTTCTCTGGGCATTCCTTCCTTTACAAGCTCGTCTTCAATTTTCGCAATTTCTTCCGAGCTTACGCCCTCTAAAACGTGTCTAAACCTTTCTTTAACTTCCTGAGGCGATGTCCCAGCATGTAACTGCTTAATCAACTCCTTCAGTATCTTTTTCTTGTCCTCAGTCATCCAGACTCATCCTTCTCCCTTTATTTTTCCAGCTAATTTTTTCCCGAGCTCTATTATCTGTTTAACATCGTTTTCTGTTGGTGGACCATTTATTTCTATTGCCCCAACAACTTCAATTCTTGATGGTCCCAGTACTTCTTGAACATGCTTTACAGTGGCTCCTCCCCAACCATATGAACTTAGGACGACTCCGAATTTCAGTGGTGGACGTAACGCTTTCACTAGATAAGTAGCGTACACGGCTAAGGGATGTGCACCCCCTAAAACTGTGGGCGCGCCTAAAACAATAGCCCTCGAGTCAACTAGATCCTTTGCCAAGTCGCCTATATCAGCCATAGCCAAATTGTACAATGCAATTTCAATGCCTTCAGACGCCAATGTATCTGCTATTGGCTGAATCATCTTTTCTGTGCTGTTCCACATAGTCACATAAACTATAGTTGCCTTCTGTCTAGTTTCTCCGTTTGCCCATTTACCGTAGGCTTTAAGGATGCGTTCAGTGTTTTTGTGAATCGGCCCATGGCTCGGCGCTATCATCTCAATTTCTAAGCCCTTTATCTTTTCTAACGCTTTTTGAGCCATTATTCTGAAGGGCATCATTATCTCGCCCCAATATCTTTGAGCGTGAACAAGCAAGTCTTCTACTTCATCGTCATACAATTCCTTCGCTGTATGTGAACCAAAGAAATCACATGGAAACAGAATCTTGTTTTCTTGAAGGTAGGTAAACATTGTCTCTGGCCAGTGGAGCATTGGGGCTTCAATGAAGCGAAGTGTTTTGCCGCCGAGATCAATTGTTTCTTGGTCTTTAACTGCTATTATTCGTTCTTCAGGTACTTTGTAAAATGTCTGTGCCATCTTTGCGCCTTTGCTTGTGGTTACTAGTTTGGCTTTGCTGTTAATTGCCATCATGTATGGAATGGCGCCAGCATGGTCGGGCTCAGCGTGGTTCATTATTACATAATCAATTTCGCTAGGATTTACAATCTTGCGGATTTTCTCTTCAAGTTCTCTTTCAAAACCCGGATTTACAGTATCAATTAACGCATTTTTACTTTCACCAACGACCAGATATGCATTGTAGGTCGTTCCTTTCGGAAGCGGTATTAAGGCATCAAAAAGTCTGCGGTTCCAGTCTCTAGCACCAACCCAATAGACGCCTTCCGAGATTTTAGCAGTGTTTCGCCAACTCATTTGTTTCACCTTCAAATTGACATTACAATTGTAATAAAGTATATTTATGCCTTTCTGCAAACTATAGGCTGGAAGTAACATAAATGTTAGTGCCATGCGAAGTTGCAGTAAAATGCGTTCTCCCCTCAGTTCGAGCTATGATGGCTAAAGAACTCATGGCAAAACATAACCTAAAGCAAGCAGAAGCAGCCAAGCTTCTAGGGGTAAGCCAACCCGCCATAAGCCTTTATTACAGGAAGATACGCGGCAAAGCCATTGATCTAGAGAATGACTGTGACATTAAAAAGCTGATACAAAACCTAGCTGCATCGTTGGCAAAAGGCGATTTATCCCATAAAGAATTCATTCCAATGTTTTGCGAAATCTGCAGAACAATACGGGCAAAAGGGTTGCTATGCCATATGCATAAAACATTTGACCCATCAATTGATATTGAAAAATGTGGGCTCTGTCTAGCCACCAATTCAATGAGGTGCATGTAGATGCTGGGGCAGTACTTAATAACGTTTAGAGAAGTTTTTGAAGCTGCGTTGATAACGGTGATAATATTGTCATATCTGGTTAGAAGCGGTAAGGAGAGCTTATCGCGTTATGTATGGTATGGAATCTTTTTGGCTTTAGCAGCCAGCCTAAGCTTAGGAGCGTTCATTTGGTTTGCTTATGGTCTCCTTCCAGAAACTTCTCAACTGCTTTTTGAAGCCACAGCTGCCTTTGTTGCTGTTGCAGTATTGTCTTCGATGATTTATTGGATGGCTGTTAAGGGAAGAAACATCAGGAAGGAAATGGAGAAGCGCATCGATGCCATCGCATCGCGAGGTGCAATTATCGGATTGGTATCGCTGGGATTTATCGTTGTGTTTAGGGAAGGATTTGAAACAGTGCTTTTTCTGACGCCTTTCTTGTTAGACGATGCGATGACAACGATCATTGGGCTATTTGCTGGAACATTAACTGCAATTTTACTGGCTTATGGGATGTTCGTAGTCGGCATGAAAATCAACTTACAGAGATTCTTTTACTTCACAAGCATACTGTTAATCTTGCTTGCAGGCGGGTTAGTAGGTTACGGTGTGCACGAACTTTTAGAGTATTACGAAAAAATAGGGTTGGAAGTAGGTTGGCTAGCTGAACCTGCATACGCATTAAGCATTCCATCAAGCAGCCCATTCCATCATAAAGGCATAATAGGCTCTATATTTGCAGTAATGTTTGGCTACACTGTAAGCGCAGAATGGGTCAGGGTCATAGTTCACATCACATATTTGGCATTAGCGTTTCCTCTTGTAATTTGGATTTACAGAAAAGCAAGCTAAAAGGGTCGGAGGCGACCGTATTCTTCCGAAAGGTCAAACTTTTTAAACAAAAAGCAATAAGGCGATTATTTGGGGGTGATGGTATGCCACCGCATTGTGACACGATGGACGGACCTGTTGTCAAGGCTGCAAAGATAGCTTTGGAAACAGGAAATGTTAACTTGATACTTCCTTGGGTGTCGGAAAAGGCTGAAGCGGAATTGAGGAAGGCTTTTGAAAAAACTCTTGGTGCAAGAAAACTTGGTAGAGAAGTTATGGAACTTGCTGATTATTGGTTCTTTGAAACTGCTGTTCGTTTACATCGAGAAGGAGAAGGTGCACCTTACACTGGATTGAAGCCTGCAGGACTTGACTGGGGTCCAGTAGTGCCGAGAGCAGAAAAAGCAATTAAAAACGAAAACGCGAAAGAAATAACAGATTTTATTGCACATGCCGTTGAAGATGAACTAGAAAGAAGGTTCAAACATGCAATGGCTAAGAAGAAATACGACGTAAATGATGTAGATGCTGCAAGAGAGTATGTGCATGCGATGCTTGGTTTTGTCTTATATTCGCATCACTTGTACGCAAACATTAAGGGCGGCGGAGAACACGGCGAAGAAGGAATGGGCGGGCACGAACATTAGCCCACTCTAGGACGACTCAGATGACAGAACACGCCACAGAAACACGCGGCATAAAAATCGCTTTGATAGGCTACTTGATACTGGTAGCTTTGCAGCTAGCAACATACTTTTTCACTAATATTCTAGTGTTGTTGGCGCAAGCGTTAGAGATGTTAAGCGATGTCCTGATCTCCACTTTTCTCTTACTTTCTGCCTACTGGTCGCAAAAACCAGCAGATGAATTTCACATGTTCGGCCATGGGAGAGCCCAAAACGTGGCGGCACTGATCTCTGCTACAATTCTGATTTCTTTCATGAGCCTTGAAACGTTTCGAGAGGCTATTCCAAAATTCTTCCAAGCCGAGGCTAGCGAGTTTCAAAGCATAGATCTCGCTTTGATAGTGATTTTAGTAGGCATGTTTGTAATCGCTATTCCGACCATAGACATTTTGAGAGTGAGGACAAGAGGTGCATCGGTAAAAGCGCAATTAATTGCGCTTCTCAAAGACGAGGTCTCTTATGTAGCTGCGTTAATAGCTGTGATCCTCGTTGCACAAGGATATTACTTAGCTGACCCATCAGCATCTGTATTCGTAGCTGCAGTTATCGCCTTCAGCGGTATATACCTCTTGAAGGACAATGTACACTACCTTGTGGGTAGAGCGCCCAGCAAGCAATTCATGGAAAAAGTCGAATCCACAGCAAAATCAGTGAAAGACGTTTTAGGTGTGCATGACTTGAAGGCTGAGTACGTGGGACCAAACATTGTTCACACAGGTTTTCACATAGAAGTTGCCAAAGGCACGCCAATAGAAGAAGCGGACAGAATAGCAGAAGAGGTTAAGGAAAAAATCAATCGGGAGACAGGTTGCCAACACTGTGTAATTCACGTTGACCCAGCAGAAAACTAGTGACCGACCGCCCGAGCAGACGTCTTGACCATGTGATGATAATCCCTTTATAATGCTGATTGTCTAAAACACTGTTGGGATGGTGAACCATAGCTCATGGGATATTTGGCTGTCTGGAAAGTTTTAGAAGAGATGATTACCGATTTCCGAAAAAAGGGAGTGATTGTTTCAGCAGAAGTTATGAACGATTTGAAATCTGCAAACACAATGATTAAGATCTTAAAGGCTGATCCGAGCCGCGGCGAAACCCTTCAAAAGATTGAAGAGTATCTCGGAAGCGTAGAATCCTATCTTATCTCCGAAGGGCAGAAGATTTTTGGAGCAGAATATGTTGAAGAATGGCTCAAGCGGTTGGAGGAGGCAAGCAGAAAAACTACCGAAGAAGAGAAGGAGACAACGTTTATCCCAGGTCTCCCAAAGGAGCAAAAGTGGATTCGTGTTAAACCTTCAGCCGAGTTGCCCCTTGAAAAGTTGAAACTAATGGCTAAAAAATCACAGCTCTCATTCAAAATTCAAGATGATAATTATTTGCTTGTCTACGGCGAAGACGAGCGCATAAAAGAATTTGTCAAGAAAATGGCTACAAAATATGGGTCGAAAGCTGAAAAATAGCGTTAAAAAGTACATAACCGTTAAAACTTGGAGATGCAACATTTTTATAGAAAAATCTTACAGAAGTGTCTTTAATAAGATACTCTATCCTCCATGAGAATGAGGGCGTAGATTTAATGCCCTACGTTAAAAAAATCGAACTCAAAGGCTTCAAATCGTTTGGACCGCAAATCGTTAAAGTAGTCCTAGATAAGGGCTTCACAGCAATAACAGGTCCAAACGGAAGCGGGAAAACAAACATTGTTGACGCAGCTTTGTTTGCCCTAGGCGAATTAAGCACGAGAAGACTTCGTGCTGAAAACGCTGCTAAACTGATTTTTCACGGGTCTGAGAATGCAGGATTGGAAAGGGCGAAGATGGCTAAAGTGATAATTCAATTTGACAACACAGACGGTCGCATGCCAGTTGATACAACCACGGTCACTATCTCAAGAGAAGTTTATAGAAATGGTCAAAGTGTGTATAGGCTTAACGGCAGAAGAATCACAAGAGCCCACATTTTAGAGGTTCTTTCCATGGCGGGTATAAGCTCTACAAGCCAAAATATAATTCTGCAGGGTACAATAACCCGCCTCACAGATATCTCTCCAATGGAACGAAGGAAAATCATTGAAGATCTGGTTGGAATAGCCCAGTATGATGCCGAAAAAGCTGAGGCTGAAGAAAAATTGCGAGCAGCGGACATTTCAATACGCACGGCTATGGGTAGAATAGACGAAGTGCAGAGGAGAGTAGACGACCTAGAAAGAGAACGCAACGAACTGTTAAGATCCAATTTCATCCAAGGCGAAGTAAAAAAGTTTGAAACAGTCAAAATCTCACATGAGATGGCACAAATACAAAAGAAAGTAGAGGAAGTTTCCTCACAAGCGGATAAGGTCAGAGGCAGAGTTGAAAAATTAAGACAGTTACGCGAAGACCACAGGTCAAAAAGGAGAGCAATTGAAGGTGAATGGCGGAAACTAAGCTCAGAAATTGTCGAAGAAGGCGGCTCACAAGTATTAAAGGTTCAAATAAGAATAGGCGAACTAAAATCAAAATTAACAGAATTAACAACAAAAATAACTTCTGGAAAAACAAGCCTTGAAGGCTTAAAGCAAATTAGAGAAAACAATTTTGAACAGTATGGGTCTATTCGAAATGAAATCCACAAAAACCGCCTAAAAATCAAGCGGTTAAGAAGCGAGTATGAAGGAATCTCTAATCAGATAAACGCGAAACAAACTGAACATGATGCCCTCGCACAAGAAGCGGCTCAGCTTTGGGAGAACCTCGGAGGAAACAGCAAGAAAATCCGCGAAATTGAGCTACAACTCGGCAATGATTACAAGAGGCTTACACACTTAAGATCTGAGCAAGTAAAAAGCCACACGACCATCCAAATCCGCACAAGAAGACTCAAAGATTTAAATGAGCGCAAACAAAAATTCGCGGCAACGCTCAGTGAGCTTGAAAATTCGTTGGCTGAGCTTGAAAAAGTGCAGAAGGAACAGAAAATCCAACTGAGAAATCTGGAGCGGATGCTTGAGCGGAGAATCGCACAAAAAGAAGCTATAGAAAGGGAAATAGCTGAAGCTGGAAAAATAGCCGATTCAGCGCGAGAAGCGGTCATAGAGTTTGTGACGCAAAGGGAACTTGCAGAAACTGTGGCTGCAGAAGAGAACGCCCTGAGGAGCATAGAAGAACTAGGCGAGTTAGGCGTCATTCCAGGCGTATATGGTAGACTACGTGACCTAATCAAAATTAACAAGGACTATCAGCAGGCAATAGAGGCTGCATCAGTAGGATGGCTTGACGCAATAGTTGTAAAGGATTTTGACGCGGCTTTCGCATGCACAGAAACACTAAGAAGAATGAAGTTGGGGAGAATAAAAATAATTCCGCTTCAAGGAGCATTAAACCCTAACCCCTTAAAAATCCCTGAAAAAGAGGGCGTCAGCGGTGCAGCCTCTTTCTTCATAAAATATGAAAAACACTATGAACCTGCGATTCATTTCGTTTTCGGCGACACTTTAATTGTCTTGGATGACAAGACTGCTTTTGCACTGTCCAGTGAAGGTTACCGCACAGTCACAGTAAACGGGGACTTATATGAAGTAGGCGGCGCCTTTGAAAGTGGTTACTATCGTGCTCCAATAGACTTCTCCACAATTATACCAAGCGAAGTAGCTATCAAAAGCCTAGACGAAGCTGTCAGCGCCCTCCAACAGCATCTTTCAAGAAGAGGCAGTGACATAACCACGTTTGGAGAGGAGATCGATAGAACCCGCGTTGAAATTGCTCACTTGTCAGAGGCTATAACAACACTCGACAGAGAAATAACCAGAGTTAAGAGAAGTGCTAGAAGGACAAAATCCAACGTCAAACGAGTAGAACATTACACTGCACGGCTTGAGAAGGAAGTCGGGAACGAAAAAACTCAGATGTGGTTGCACAAGGCTGAAGGAAGTTCCATCCAGAAGGAAATGCGAAAACTTCAGAACGAGTTGGCTGGCCTAAGACGGAAAACTGACCCTTCACACATCCAAGAAATGGAGGTTAAAAGAGAGAAACTCGCCGAGGAAATAATAGTTTTAAGGCAGAAACTCGGCACTGTTCAAACAGAAATGTTGACGCTTCAATCGCAATTTGACAATGTTTTAAGGGTTGGTTATAAAAACGCAAAAATCCAGCTTGCAAAGGTTGAACAGCAACTGAGAACAGTTGAGAAGGAAGTAGAAGTTGCGTTGCAAGAACGGGAATCCTTAAAGCACGAGCTATCTGAATTGGAGAAAAGCCGCGTTGAACTTTCCAAAACTGTTCTTTCAGCAAGAGAAGAATCCAAAAAATTCACTTCTCAAATAGACGATATAGACAAAGAACTTCGCGAGCTTGACTCAGAATATGAGCAAGCCGACCGTTTGTTAAACCAGCTTCAGCTAAGCATTCAAACATCCTTGCTACAACTTGAGCAGCATCAAAACCAGCTTAGACAGTTTGGTTATGCACAACCTTTAGAGGTGACGCCGAAGCAAGTTGAAGAAGCCGAGACATCAGTGCGGATGATGCAATTTGAACTTGAAAGAATAGGGGCAGTAAACCAGCTAGCCCTATCGCATTATGCTGAACAGATTTCACGCTATAAGGAACTTTCGTTAAGGTTAAATGAGCTTGAAAGAGAAAAACAAGCAATAGTGCAGTTCATGGATGAAATTGAACGTAGGAAACGCAAGGTTTTCACGGAAGCCTTCGAAAAAATCAACCTAAACTTGGAAAAGTATTTTTCAAAGCTTACAGGAGGCGGAAGTGCCGCATTAAAGCTTGAAAATCTTGAAGAACCGTTCTCGGGCGGCATTGACATGCTTGTTCAGTTTCCCCATAAGCCTTCAATAGTTGTGAGCGGAGCTAGCGGTGGTGAGCGATCAGTTGCAGCAGTCGCCTTCATATTCGCCCTTAAAGAGTTTACTCCCGCCTCTTTCTACATACTCGACGAAATAGATGCCCATTTAGACGCCATTCATGTTTCAAAACTTGGAGAACTTCTCTTGGAAGAATCAGAGAAAACTCAATTTATAGTCATCACCTTAAAGCCTGAAATGCTGAATAAGGCGCAGAAGGTCTATGGAGTTTATGAACGCAACGGCGTCTCAAACGTTATTTCAGCAAAATTCCTAGAGGTGCCAAGTTAATGGCTTCTGCTATCCTTAAAAGGCCTTTTTACTTACGCCCTCCATGGAACATTCTCTTCGAGTTTCACAAACTCGAAAAGCTTACACCTTGGAACATCAATGTTGCATATTTACTTACTTCTTTCCTTGAGGAGATGGAAAAGTCTGGGCAGATAGACTTTAGGGCGTCAGGTGTAGCCCTTGATTCTTCAGCCCTAATATACTTGATGAAGTCAAAGCTTCTGCTTAAGCTTGAAGAACCACCGCCACCACCAAAAGCCCCGCAAGATTTTCTGCCTCCACCTCTATTTCTACCGCTTAGGCATGAATTGACTTCTACAACAATAAGGCATCTGCTAGAGGTTCTGGACGACGTTTTAAAAGGTGAAAAATTAATCCATCTGGAGAAAACGGTTGCAGAACCCATTCTTCCAACACCCTCAGAGATTCTGCCGCAACTAGACATATACCTCATGGAAATTGAGCTGCAAATGGAAAAGCTCTACGCCTCTCTTTCGCAGATGGTGAAAGGCACGGGAATAGTGGAGTTTTCAACTTTGATAAAGATGATGGAGCGACTGGAAGCCATCCGCACATTTATCCTCCTACTGTTTTTAGCGCAAGATGGAAGGGTAAACTTATGGCAGAATGAAGAATCTGAGGAAATATACATAACTGTTGGAGATTTGAACATTGCAGAAGACGGAAAAGCAAAAGTTTAAACTAAACGCAAATCTTCAGCAAAAGCAAGCTGCGGAAAAAATGCAGCATGACCTAGCTTTAGTGGAAGCCGCGTTATATGTTGCTGGTCGCCCCTTAGACCTAAACGAGTTATGTTCTGTTCTGAAGACTCGTTCAAAGAACAAAACAAGAAAACTTGCGCAAAGGCTTATGCACGAGTACGCAAGCAGAAATGCAGCATTGGAAATTTTAGAGTTAAAAGATGAGAGATATGTTTTGCAGTTGAAGGCTGATTTCACGCCTCATGTTAGAAAACTTGTCAAGAGACCTCTGCTTTCTACGGGTCCACTGAAAACGCTTTCTTACATAGCCTATAGACAGCCAATATCACAAAAAAGAGTTGTTGAAGTACGCGGTCACCACGCCTACGGTCACATCAAACTGCTGAAGGAAATGGGTTTAATCGCCCGCGAAAGAATCGGGCGTTCAACGGTTCTTAGAACAACCGAATATTTTGCAGACTACTTCGCTTTAAGCCATGAAACAGCAACCATGAAGAAAGAGTTGAAACACGTTTTTGAAGACTTCGCAAAACAAGAAATGCATGAAGTCTAAAATGGATAGGTTTATATGCAAAATGATGGTGATAGTGAGCACTTAAGTTTAGAAACTAAAGGGAATTGAGAATGTCGGTCTGGCACGGCGATTTGCGTAAGAAAAAGCCTTCAGGAGGCAGAAAAAGAGCCCACAGAGGAAAGAGGAAATTCGAGCAAGGTACATTTCCAGCAGAAACTCTGTTAGGCGAAAAGAAACCGAAAATTGCCAGAGGAAGAGGCGGAAACGTGAAAATTAAGATTTTAAGCGATAAACACGCGTGTGTAACCGATCCGAAAAGCGGAAAAACGGAAAAAGTTGAGATTGTTCGAGTTGTCAAAAATCCTACAAACATCGACTATGACCGCAGGGGCGTAATAACCAAAGGCGCAACTATAGAAACTTCTTTGGGATTGGCACGTGTTACTTCCCGTCCAGGACAAAATGGGATAATAAACGCTGTTCTAATCAGTGAAGAAGAAAAAAGCTAATCTCAACCTACTTTATTGTTGTTGAACTGCGAACCTGTAACAGTTGCTTTGCAATTTTTCTAACTATCTGGTCTTTTGCCTCATTCTTCTTTACGAGAAGCATGCCTGTTTTCTGCCACGGCATCTTCGGATAACCAGCATCCAGCACAAGTTCATTCTCTAAACCAAGTTTTTCCGCGGCTTCTTTTATCTCTGAAATTTTTGGAAAAGGCACAGCCAAATTTTTTGGGACTCGCCTTCCATCCTTTCTCGTTTTTGCCGAATCGAAGTAGACTGGCCATATTATTATTTTGTCTTGTTTACGCATTTTTCTCTCTTCCATCATTATTTATGGGCGTAGTAGGCTGTCAATTTCATGTTAACCTTGTCAATTCTGACGAAGCCAAACCTCTCAAACTGTATTAGGGTGTTTGGCTTTAACCGTTTGCAGACTCTTTCAGCGATTCCTTCTGCTAGTGTTGCATCAGGCATAACTACTTCACAGGGCATGTCCTCTCCAACGGGTACCCAATGAATCAGCTGTGCTTTAGTCTCTTTTGCTTCTTCATAGGATTCGGTAGCAAAGGATGCGCTTGTGGAATATGCGTCTGCTTTTTCGATTTCTATGTTGAACAATTCCATGAGGCGAATTATACTTCTAACTTTTAAGGCATCTGCGTCTTTCTTTGTAATCCAGAATGTTGCAGATTTGTTTTCTCCATTAGGCTTTATCGTGTATTCTCTGCTTCCTCTTTCGGGCTGGTCTGGGTGCAAATGAAGCTTTGCCATAAATATTTTGGGAATTTGTTTTACTGTCAATTCTATAGGA
>CAYZEP010000037.1:0-12712 GCA_964477645.1 uncultured Candidatus Bathyarchaeia archaeon
GAATCCAACATCGTTTTGAATTTAGACTTTCCATTTGAAAAACCTGAAAACCGTGAAAACCTCTTCTCTAAAGCAGAACGCGTTTTGAAAGCAGTGCACCCCTACATTTGTGCTGTGAAATTTAATCATCATCTGGTTCTTCCTCTGGGCACGTTTGACGGCGTTCAGAAACTCGTGAACAAAGTACATGAATCTGGGTTAATGACGATAATGGACTGCAAGGTGAATGATATCGGCTCGACAAACGAAGTTATCGCTGAGTATTATTATGCCGCTGGTTTTGACGCCTTGATAGCCAATCCTTTCGTAGGATGGGAAGAAGGTATGAAACTCGTTTTTGATGTTGCGCGTAGATTGCAACGCGGTGTAATAATTCTTGTTTACATGAGCCACAAAGCGGCGACTGAAGGCTACGGACAAACAATTTATGATGCTGAAACTGGCGAAAAAACGCTGCAGTACGTTTCCTTTGCTAAAAAAGCCTTAAAATGGAACGCAGATGGCGCTATTGTGGGTGCGACATACCCAGAAAAGATAAAAGAAGTGTACAGAATACTTGGCGAAAGAACTCCAATTTATTCTCCCGGAATTGGTGTTCAAGGAGGAGAGATAAAATCCGCTCTCAAGGCTGGGGCTCGCTACCTTTTGGTGGGAAGGTCAATAACACTTTCAAAAAACCCCGTGGAATCTGCTAAGGAAATAAGAGAGCTTGCCAAGCTTAGCTGAGAAAATAGGGAAACTTAGCAAAAAACGTGCTTATCTTCTGCGTCTTTCCCAAAGCTCTTTCTTCAGCAAATCTCTAACCGCTGACCTTATTGCTGAGCTTCTGCTTGGATACATGTTCGCTCTCACAAGCTCATCTAACCCTTCCAAGTAAGCTTCAGGAAGCAATACAGTAACGAGTTTCACATGTTTTCCCCCTAAACATGTTATGCATATAACATGCAGCAAATATAAGATTTGACCAAGAACTCAAACATTATGCTTAATATTCCGCATCTCTTTCAGCGTGTTCGTAAAAGTTTTGTAAATGTCATCCACATAGAGACTTCTCTTTCGAATTCCCATCTGAACCGCTCCAGCAGCCACTAGAAACGAGCCTATTGTCTCGCTTATTGGAGTAGGTTCAGGAAACACTATCAATGCCAAACCGAGTTTTATGAGCCTTGACTTATTTCCATCCCGCCACAACTGCCTCGTAGCCTTTGCTTCTCTAGTTGTTTCTTTCATGGCTTGAATTAAATCTGCATAACTTTCGCTTAATTCATTTACAGCAGTGACCGTTGCCTTTGCTTCTTCCTTCTTCATTTGAACCACGCTGAGCTTTCTTTAATAGAAATGTCGGAGCAGAAAAACTTTAATTCCTTAAAATTGTCTCTGTTATGCTTTATCTTCTCTGAAAAACCGTCAGTTTTTTAAAGAATAATTTGAATTTGACCTTTCGTTCTTTGACGTTTTTGTTATTATCTGTGAAAAGGTGCGAACAATAAAAATGAAGTGTCCATCAAAACTGTTTTCTTTGAGCCTAAATAATCAATGAATTGCCTTTAAGCTACTCATTAACATTGTTGGATATTGCATAGTAGCAAATGCGTAAATCATAAAACAGCTAATTGCGCAATAGAGTCTCTAAGGAGCAGTGACCGTGTTGAAGGCATTCGAACCCGAAAGTTTTGTCGAAACTGCTGTTGAAAAAATAAAGAAGGATATTGGTAACGAAAAAGCGTTGGTTGCTGTTTCTGGCGGCGTCGACAGCACAACCTGTGCCGTGCTGACACATAAAGCGATAGGCGACAACCTTGTTTGTGTAATTCTAGATGACGCTTTCATGCGTGAAGGTGAGCCAGAGCACGTAGCCGAAGTTTTATCAAAGCCGCCTTTCAACGTGCCCATGAAAATAGTTAATGTTCGTGAGCGTTTCTTACAGGCAATGAAAGGTTTAAGGGATGCGGAAGAAAAACGCAAGATATTTCGAGAAACCTTCTATCAAGTTCTAGGTGAAACAGCCAAAAAAGAAGGCTGCAAAATCCTTGTTCAAGGAACTATAAAAGCAGACATCTTAGAAACTGTAGGCGGCGTAAAAACACAGCACAATGTTCTGGAACAGATGGGCATAAACCCCATGGAACGCTTCGGCTTCAAAGTCGTCGAACCCCTCGCAACATTATACAAGCCACAAGTCAGAATGGTTGCAAGACATCTTGGATTACCCACTGAATTTTCCGAGCGGCAACCATTTCCTGGACCAGGCTTATCAGTTCGGGTAGTCGGAGAAATCCGCATTGACAAATTAGAAACATTAAAGAAAGCTACAACCATTGTTGAGCGTGAACTCACTCAGCATAAGCCTGGTCAATACTTTGCACTAATTATTGACGATGAAGAGGCTTTACAGCAATCAAGAATTGTCCGTATCCAAGAAACCGTAGCGCGATTTCTTAATGTCCCCTCAAGAAATGTTCAGTTGGCAATCTTTAGAGACAAAGCTACGGGAGTAGAAGGCGGAAGAAGGCGATATGGCGAAATAGTTGGCATGAAGGTTCAAACTATGAATGGGAGAGTTCATCAGACAACCATTCAGAACCTTGTTTCACTTCAAACAAGAATAATCACTGAAAACCCAGCGGTCGCGAGAGTTTTTTATGCAGTTAGAGACTTGACGGAGAAAAAGTCCTATGTCATAGGTGTAAGGTCTGTTCAAACCAAAGATTTCTTGACGGCGCAAGTTTCAGAAATACCATGGACAACATTGGAGAAGATTGCAGAAGAAGTAATTGAAAAATGTCCCAACGTATCAACGGTTTATTATGATGTTACTCCGAAACCTCCAGCAACCATCGAAATGGAATAGTTCTGTAGAGAAGTGTATGTTGCTGACATGATGTTCGTCATCAGAAAAGCTGATTTGAAGGATTTTCAAACAATAATCAGAATTATGAAGGAATCTGCTACAGATGAAGAAGTTAGAGACTTTGCTCCGCCTGAAGGAATATCTCCAAAATTCTTGGAAGAACTCAAGGATGAGCTTAAACGCTTGGATCATGGCGTTATTGTAGCAGAAAAGAATGGAATTCCAGTGGGATTCGCTTATTACACTTCTGGAAATGATTTTGTAGAAATACAAGAAGTGGATGTAATATGGGAATATCAAGGTCAAGGAATAGGTAGAGCTCTCATAAAGCATATAGAAAAAGCCACCAAAGAAGAAGGAATAAACCGTTTGGTGACTGGCACCTCCATAAACAAGGATGAAAAACCTTGGAAGGCTTACGGTTTTTGGATTCGCATGGGCTTCACTGATACAGGGGAAAGAATCCAAGGGTTGCATGGGCTCAAATATGTTAGATTTGTTAAGCAACTTCCGAAAGCGTAAATAGCAAAAATGTATTATTGTTTATAGACTGGCTATGTTTCGTGTTAGAGTGCATAAAATCGAATCTATTCGGGATTTAGATGGCAACCTCGGAAAACGCATAGAATTAATTGAGGAACGCCAGATTCCCCGTTTTGTAATTAGGCCTCAAACAGAAGAAGCAAAGGTTGTGCAAGATGTCCTTCAAGCGGTGCAACAGCAGTTACCTATGCTTCCAGGAAGGGCAGAGTTCGCAGTTCCAAAAATAATCTTATTCTTGACAGAACAGGAGTATGAGCAACTAGGCATAGACTTTGATGTAAATCAAGCATACGAGATAACACTTGAAAATCAAGCCGTAAAATTCAAGAAAACCGCATAATCTCTTTTCTTAAGCGCTTTAAAGCTGAATGCTTCGGATGAAAAGACAAAACAAACATCATGTTCTTTAAAGCTGTACAAATCTCTTGTATGTCAGACTTTCTGTCTTTATTACAATAAATTGGAATTGGTTCTTCCTCACCGTTTTTATAATAGACATAAATTGGCGCAAATTTTTCCCTGAAAGTTACAACCTCCACATTTAAGCTCAGCATCTTCGCCATTCTCTCTGCTGCTATGCTTACAGACTTCATCCGGCTTCCGCGAGATGTGAAACTTGAGGCATAAACCAAAAATTTTCCATTCATGTTCTCTAACATGCGGTTTCCCCAAAAACATCAGCATTACACAAGTGCTTTTAAAGCAACTGCTGAAACGACATGCCTACTCAGCAGAGAGAGATAAGTTAAAGTGAAAGCTCATAAATCCTAAATGATGAAATTTTGTAGAAACGTTCGCTGCAAATGGTGAATCTCATGAAAATTAGGGCACATGTATTCGTAATTGGTGAAGTGCAGGGCGTATTTTTTCGCTCAGAAACGAGAAATGAAGCTAGAAAACACGGCGTGAAGGGTTGGGTTCGAAACTTGCCAGACGGCAAGGTTGAAGCTGTATTTGAAGGCGAAGAAAGAGAAGTGAAAGCGCTGATAGAGTTTTGTAAGCGGGGACCGTCTGGAGCGCATGTCACTGGCGCACAGGTTTTGATGGAAAATTACACTGGAGAGTTTAGAGACTTTGAAATAAGATATGGGTATCGTTTCTAATTTTTAATTGAAAGAGGTTGCGCATCACTCTTTAAGTTCTTTTTCTAGGTACTCTAAAATGCGATGCCTTTCCAGCGCTTATGTAGTCTCCACCTATTCCACGCACTATGGAAGCTATTTTTGCAAAGTTTTCCGAACCTAAAAATTGACGTGGTTTTACCACAATGTAATCCTCTTCTTCTTCGAAACTCAGCAAGTTCTCTAGATCTTCTGGAAACATCATTTTGATGTCCTCTAAGGCTTTCGCTCTCTCTGGAATTGGCTGTGGTGCTGTTGGAGATGTTGGGGCAGTTAAAGGCTGGGTAATCTGTGAAACTGCAAGAGATTTTAAGGACGCCGTAACTTGTCGAAGGTCTTCCATGATTCCATTCAAAATTACAATAAGTTCATCAACCCTCTTCGTCAAATTTTCAACCTTTTCTTTATCCGCGCTCATATGCATTTTCTTCCTTTCAAATCCTTTATACTTAACGCATTTATTAATTGTTTACGACTTTTTAGTAAACCAGAAAGCACAGATGGAGGTTCACATATTTGGTTGAGGTTGATGGAAGTCAAAAAAGTGGAAGCGGCACAATCCTTAGGCTATCTGTTGCCTTAGCGGCAATACTGGGACAATCGCTACACATTTTCAACATTAGACAAAATCGACCGCAACCAGGTTTGAGACCTCAACATTTAGAAGCAGTATTGACGGCTGCAAGGCTCTGTGACGCCGAAATAGAAGGTGCAAGCGTTAGCTCGGGCGAATTGTGGTTTAAGCCTAAAAAGATTAAGGGTGGAAAAGTTGAAGCTGAAATCGGCACTGCTGGGAGCATCCCGATGCTTATTATGACGGTTTTGCCAATCTGCGTCTTTGCAGAAAATACTGTGAATTTGCATGTTTCAAAGGGTGGAACAGATGTTTCACATTCACCAACCATTAATTACATGCGCTACGTGTTTTTGCCAACTTTAAAGCGTATGGGAATAGATGCCTCTTTAACTGTTCACAAGTATGGTTATTATCCTAAAGGCATGGGTGAAGTAACATTATCCGTTGAGCCTTGCAAATCTCTGCAACCGATCCTTCTAGAAGATTTCGGCAAAATAAAAGCCATAAAAGGAGTTTCAGTCTGCACATTCCTAGCCGAAAGAAGGGTTGCTGAACGCCAAGCAAAAACTGCAAAAGGATATTTAATGGAAAAGGGCTACATGGCAGATATTCAAATAATAAATGACATGTCGAATCCACTGCAGAAAGGCAGCTCACTTGTATTGTGGGTTGAGACAGATGCGGGCGCAATTTTAGGAGCTGATGCAATCGGTGAACTTAGAAAAACCAGTGAAGCTGTTGGAAGTGAGGCTGCTGAAAAGTTTTATGCTGAGATTTCCGCCATGCCTACAGTTGATGTGCATTTGGCTGACATGCTAATTCCCTATGTAGCTTTGGCGAAAGACAGATCCTCATATCTAACCCGAACAATTTCAGAACATTTAGAAACAAACATTTGGCTTGCAGAAAAAATGCTGAACGTGAAATTCAGCATTAAAAAGCTGAAAGGGCTTTACAAGATTGAGAAAATTAGTTAAATGCGAAGGCGGGTGATGCCTTGATGAGAGCCAAGGTTAGAGGAATCTACTCAACGGCTTTAACAAAACTGCTTCTAGACCAAGGCTTCGAAATAGTCCAGCCATCCTTGGCGATAAAGAATCGTTTTGGGCTTTCGGATAATTCGGCACCACCAGACCTTAAAATAAAAGATAGATACGACCTGCAAGGAATAAGAGTTCTCGGAACATTTGAGGCAGCGAGCACATTTCAATCTATTTTACATTCAGCATTTGACGATGCCCTAACTAGAAGATGGCTTGTTAGCGTTGACGGAATATACAAGGGAAACATAGTAGAATCGGATGAATATGCAGTCTACGTTAGCATAGGCAACAGTACCACAGGAAAACTTCCAAAATCTGAAGCTACAATCACAAATGAGAAGTCATTAACAGTTCAAGTTGAAAGAAAAAGAATTGGCGCAAAACAGCCAGTTCTAACCACAAATCTGAAGATTGTTGGAGACTACGCAATTCTGGCAAAAAACAGCAAAATTGGCGTTAGCTTAAAAATTCGCGATTTAAACAAACGTGCGGAACTTTATGCCTTGGGGAAAACTCTTGCGCCTGAGGGTTGGGGGATTATTTGGCGCGAATCCTCTGTAAATCAGTCGAGGGAATCATTGGAAAACGAAATAACAACGCTTACTGCGAAAGTTAAAATGTTGAATGATAAAGCGCCTCATGCAGAATCGCCAACACTTTTAATTGATGGTTCATACTTCATGGATGTAGCATTCCCATGGTTTTCTAAAAGGAGCACGGATAAGTTAAGAGCTTCTGTTGCCCCGACTTTGGATGGGCATCATTTCTATAAGAGTTGCGGAGGCAAGGTTTCAGTAGCTTTAGAAATGGGTGAAAAACTGTTAGAAAAGGGGCAAAGCATAAGCGAAGTTGAAAAATCGTTTAAAGAGCAGATTCTGGGCGAGTTTCCGGAAGTAGGCTCGCTGGTTGATGTTGAGCATGTCAAGCTAAGCGATTTTGTTTTTCATTTAGGACAAGCAACAATAGAAAGCTTAGATGATGAGCAAATCACGTATAGCAGGATAATGCGAAGTGACGGCTTCTACGACGGATTGGGTGTCAAAAAGGAAGCGGGAGACAAAGCATTAAGCGAAACAAAAGCAGGCGAATGGTGGATAACAACAAAGTACTTTTCAAATAGCGAAGAGTGGAAAGGAACATACATAAACCTGAATACGCCTGTCGAAGTTTATCCAAAAGCAATCCGCTATGTGGATTTGGAAGTTGACGTTTGCATCCAACCAGACGGCGCAATTAACGTCTTAGACATGGAAAAACTTGAAAAAGCCCTGGAAAACCGAATTATCAGTCAGAGACTTTTTGCAAAAGTCAAAGAAACAGTGCAGAGAATCATAGAGAAGGTGAAGTGACATTATGCCATTTCTTTTCTTCTAGCAATCACTATGCTCAGTATAAATGTTACGACAAAGTAGACGGTCAGTATAATGGCGCTTATGGGAAATTTTGGGTAAAACACGTGGATTACTAATGGACTTCCGGGGATTATCCTAACTGTGTCTACTTGTGGATTAAGAACTTGAGAGATCATGCCAGATGCGTAGGTTGGTATGTACCATGGCTCGTTTCCAGTCAATGTAATTATTGAACTCACTATTGACAGTATTAAGAAAAACGTAAAGAAAGATAACAGCGTTGCACCCATGCTACCTTTCAGCAATGCGCTGAAGAGAAAAGTGAAGCCAAGCACACAGCAAAGGTATAGAGTCGCGTAAGCGAAGGAAGCCGCAGTTTCTAATGGGACAGCACCATAAATGCCTAGTAATGCTCCAATTCCTATCGCGTAATAGAACCCGATGGTTAACAATGTTGAAATAAGCGCAGCTACAAACTTTCCAAACACTAGTGAAACTCGTTTTACTGGATTCGGAAAAACTATATAGCCAGTTTTATGTTCAAACTCGGATGCAATTGCATCTCCTGCGAAAAAAGTGCCTACGATTATTATCAGGAAGTTCGCAAAGCTGAAAAAGCTTGACGCCCACACATTTGCTTGTTCTGGGAAGGCAGTGTTGAAAGCCAATGGTACAGCGAATAGAAGCACACCAACTAAAGCAGTTACGACAAGCACGGCGTAGAGGCGTCTTCTCCTCAGATACTTAAGAAGTTCGTATTTCGTCACTATGCCTATTTGCTTGAGGTCACTAAAATTCGTGTCCTCAATCTTCGCCATTCTTAATTTCCCTCCTTGACAAGTTGAAGGTAAACCTCTTCTAAAGCCTCCAGAGAAAGTTTGAAGGAAATCACTGGAATTTCAAGATCCTTAACAAGCATCGCCAGCAACTCTGCTTGCTCAGCTTCGCCTCCCTCAAAACTTATCGCCAAACTTTTTTCTTCTGTCGAAACTTCCCGTACATTTTTTAATTTTTCTATTTTGCCAATTTGTTTTGGCTCTAATGGACGTAGAAGTTCAACATGAATTTTTCGGGCTTTAAAGACGCTTTCGAGATTGTCAATGCTGTCGTAGGCAAGCAGTTTCCCCTTGTCAATTAGGGCAACGCTGTCGCATGTTTCTTGCACTTCATGTAGCATGTGTGATGCTAGGAAAACTGTCTTTCCTTCTTTTACTATGGTTTTGATTATTTCTCTAATTTCATACATTCCGCGGGGGTCAAGACCTAAGGCTGGTTCATCTAAGATAAGTATGGGCGGATTGTGCAGTATCACCTGAGCGATGCCAAGCCTTTGCTTCATCCCACGGGAAAACTTACCGATTCTCGTGTTCGCCCACTCAGAAAGCTTAACAACTTCAAGCACATGAAGAATTCTCGGTTTCAAGTTAGAGTCTGCTATGCCGCGGAGCTTACCTAGGTAGCTCAAGATTTCCACAGGGTTTAGGTACGGGTAGAATTCTGGTGTTTCCACTAAAGCGCCCACGTTTTTTAAAGCTTTGGTCGGCTCTTTAAGTGCGTCATGTCCATTAATGTAGGCTTTTCCACGCGTGGGTCGAATTAAATTGCACAATATTTTAATCGTAGTGGATTTTCCCGCACCATTCGGACCTAAAAAACCGACGCAGTGCCCCCTCTCTATTTTCAAATTTAAATTATTTAAAGCCAAAATCTTGCCGTAATATTTGGTTAGCCCCTGTGTGATTATAGCTTCCACGATTCAGCCTCACGTTTCCTAAATAACATGAAATCTTGCATTAAAGTCTGTGAGTTACTATTTGGCACATGGAAAATATAAATGCGTATCTTCCAAATTTAACATTAGCAGCCACAACCAAGTGAAAAGAGCAAATGAATAATATAGATTCCAAGAAAATTGTTCAAGAATATTATTCAAAAAGAGCTAGAGACTACGATAAGCAGAAGATTAGAACGTGGCAGTCTGAGCAAGGGTTTGGAGCTAAAGTGCTTAACGAAGTAATTGACGCTTTAGCGGTTTTCGAGGACAAACGTGTATTGGAAGTTGGAGTGGGAAGTGGCAGAATTGGTTTTCCGTTGCTGAAAGAAGTTAGACCATGGCTTGTAGGGCTTGATCTATCAAGAGAAATGCTTGAGCTTGCAAAAGCGAAAATGTCTTCTTACAAGCAAAAATATGACCTCATTTTAGGAGACGCCGAACACCTACCTTTCAAAAGCGAGACCTTCGATGCAGCAATCACCATTAGCACAATGCATTACTTCACCGATTCTGAAATAAGTTTGACCGAGTTTTCGCGTGTATTAAAAGAAAAAGGCACTTTTATCTATGGTGATCTAGCGTTGCATGAATTGGATAATCGCAGTTTTCTTGATACGTTAGAGAAAACGCTTTCTCAAGCCCATGTAAAGTACTTTAAGCCATCTGAAATGAAGAAACTGGTGGAAAATCATGGATTTCGCGTTTCTAGAATGAGAGTTATCCCTTACAGAAAATCTTATCTTGCATTAATGGAGGATAAAGGGAAATATTTTGGTGTTAAACCTGAGGCTCTTAGTGAATGCATACGAAGAGCCACTACGAATGAGAGGAAGTTATATTCAATAGGCAGTGATGAATTAACTTTGTTTTACGCTTTAATTGCAGCGTTAAAAGAAAACAAGCCATAGTGGTTTGATGCCTAAAAAATCCCTATGTGTTAAAGTTCCGAAGATTCAAAGTGAGAAAGCTATTATCTTAGCTAACAAGCTTGAAATTGTCAACAGAGAATTAGAAATCCACAGAAACACTAGCTTCATTTACGTTCCGCTTATTCGTCAGCCACAAGAAAACGAATTAGAAGCACTTAAAGATCACATGGGTGATTTTGAGATTTTAACCTATATTTTTCCTGAAAGGAAGAAGCGAATAAGAACATTTGCCGAATTACTTGAGGATAGGCTTCCCCCTTATTTGTTGGCTAGTTTGCCACATGCAATAGACCTTGTTGGCGACATAGCCATAATAGAGGTTCCACAAGAGCTTAACGCACATAAAACAGTCATTGGCGAAGCAATTCTGAAAGCAAATAAAAACGTGCGGACAGTGCTCGCTAAGGCTGGTGCTGTTGGTGGAGCTTATCGCACTAGAGAGTTCGATATAATTGCTGGAGAATCCAAAACCGACACCATCCATAAAGAGCATGGCTGCCAATACTATATTGACCTCGCCAGAGCCTACTATTCCCCAAGGCTATCCTATGAGCATAAAAGAGTTGCATCCCTCGTAAAAGACGGCGAAACAGTCATAGACTTATTCGTCGGTGTTGGACCTTTCGCGGTATTAATTGCGAAAACTCACGAAAACATTAAAGTTTACGCTGTAGACGTGAACCCACATGCAATCGAGTTTCTGAAAAGAAACATTAGGCTGAATAGAGTTGAAGACAAAGTCCATCCAATTTTAGGAGACGCAAAACAAACAGTCAAAGACGGACTTTCAAACGTTGCGGACCGTGTGATTATGAACTTGCCTGAAAAAGCCATAAAGTTTGTAGATGCTGCATGCGAAGCATTGAAACCAACGGGCGGCATAGTGCATTTCTACACTTTTGTTAGTGCTTCTGATTCGCTAGAAAGCATGAAACTCCGTTTTAGAGAGGCTGTTGAAAAATGTGAAAGAAGAATGGAAAGGATTCTTTTCGCTAGGCTTGTGCGCGCCACAGCCCCTTACGAGTGGCAAGCCGTTTTAGACGCAGAAATCCATTAAACTTTAACGATTAACGTGATTTTCACTTTCTGCTTTGGGTTTCTCAATGTTTCAACGAGTTTTCTTGACAAATCATCTGCTGCTTTATCTGCTTGCATTGCCAGTGTTCGGCTGCAAACGTAATCGCCTTTTCTGACAACAATATCTGTGCGATGCGTCAAAATCAGTCTGGGGCTTCCAGAAGCATGCGCCACTTCTGTAGCCTTTCCAGCCTCGATTAAAATAGTTAGTCTTGCATTTTCTTTGCGTAGACTTTCCTTAAACTCAGAACTTAAATCAGCTATGGCTTTATTCGCTGATACTGCAATAATGCAGTCGCCCTTCTTTGATAAAGTGTTTTCTTTGGTTATTTCAAAAGTCGTTTTATGCGTGGCTAAAATGTTTTCGTGTCCGTACGCGATGATGGTTTCAGTGAACTTCATATTTAAACACTTGTCACAAACCATTTTTGCTTTAAAGTTGTGTTCTAAAGTTCTTTTGCGAGGTAGATTGCTGTCTTCCCGCTTCGGTAAATTTTGTCGTTATATCCACACTTCTTGAAGCCATTTTTAAAAAACAGTTGAAATGCTGGTGTATTATCAGATGCGGTGTCAAATATTAGGATTCTGGCTTTGCTTTTTCGCGCAAAATCTTCCATAGCTTCTAATAGAAGGGTTCCTATTCCTTTGCGCCTATGTTTAGCATCAACTAGAACTGTTATGATATAGGCGCTGTTGTTCCAGCGGTAAAGATGCAGGCGCGAATAGCCAACAACTTCCATTTCTTCTTCAGCCACAAAGAACCTGCACTTCTCATTTTGGTTATCAACACCGAATAAAGTGCCTAAATCTTCATTCGTAGGTTCACCATTTCTCTTCTCCAACTCTTGTATACCAAGCAAATCTTCAAGTGTAGCCATACGAGCTTCTATCAATTTACACACCAGACAAAAATTATTCGAGAACCTCTACTGAATCAACTTTCCCATCGCCGTCCAAATCAAACCCTTGAATAACCGTTGCGAACGTATCCTCACCCTTATAGCCCTTCAAGGTTTTCTTCCAAAAGTTTGTTAAAGCCAAAACGCATGCTTTTGTGCCTACTGCTTTGTTCCCCGCTAAAACTATGATTCGCTTAGTGTTTTCCCATGGGTTCACAATTTTCGCTATTAACCCTACAGCATCCGCCGTATAAACATGTGAAGTTTTGTTTGAAACCAAACCCCCAAATAGGAAGCCCTGCTCTGAGGGCTGCATGTTAAACCTTATCGGCAAATACCCATTCAATTCCTGTGTTAGAAGATTTGTCCCAGGCCCGCCTACAAGGATGAGGTTGTTTTTCTCTTCTTTTTCAGCCTTCACGTCAACATCAAGCTTTATCGCAAATTCTTCAGGCACTCTAGCGAATTGTCCTAAGAAAAATGTTAAATAAGAAGCATAATGGCCGTCTCTTGCGCTTGTTTTGAAGGGTCCATGGGGTGTTGGGC
>CAYZEP010000038.1:0-3512 GCA_964477645.1 uncultured Candidatus Bathyarchaeia archaeon
CGTGGACTTAGACGTTAAATGGGAAGGCTTCACGAAGGGACTGTTCGGTCAAGGCCTATTCATGATAAAAGTAACGGGCAACGGCATCCTCTTCATAAACACCTTCGGAGCCATAGACAAACACACCCTAAACCCTGGACAAACAATGATAGTAGATAACTTCCACCTAGTAGCCTTCAGCGACACATGCAACTACAAAGTCACAAAATTTGGCGGACTAAAAGAAACCCTGCTAGGCGGAGAAGGATTAGTAACACAAATCACAGGCCCAGGAGACGTTTACATACAAACAAAAAATCTAAGGGAATTCGTAGAATGGCTATGGACACTAATTGAACCAAGAGTCAGATCAAGAGCACGCTAAACTCCTTTTTTATCCCATTAAAATCCTTGAAAAAAATCAAATTTTCTTCCACACAAAACTTAAGTAATCACCAGCATTCTAGAAAATGACGAAAAATGAAAATAGTAATTGTCGACCATGTCTATCTAGAAGAAGAGCATATTGAGAAATTACGGTCGATTGGTGATCTGGAAATTTTTAAGGAACCGCCCAAGACACCTGACGAATTGAAAGAAAGAATAAGGGAAGCTGACATCGTAATAGTTGGCTGGAGCGATTTAACCAAAGACATCATTGAATCAGCTAAGAAACTTAAAATGATTTCGATATGGGCTACTACCTGTCACTACGCAGATCTCAAGGCAGCAAAGGAAAGAAACATCGTTGTTACACATGTTCCGGGCTACGCAACTGAAGCTGTTGCTGAACACGTCTTTGCCTTGTTGCTGGCAACAACCAGAAAACTGCGATTAGCTGACAACCATGTCAGAATGGGCAATTTCGATTGGAGACCATTCGGAGGCAGCGAATTAGCTGGAAAAACTCTTGGCATTATTGGCACAGGCGCGATTGGCTGTCGAGTTGCTGAGATAGCTAGAGCATTTAAAATGCAAATTTTGGGTTACGACAAGTATCCTAACAAAAAGAAAGCCGAAGAAATCGGGATAAAGTATGTTGATCTACATACATTGTTGAGAGAAAGTGACTTCTTAACTCTGCATGTCACTTTAACACCAGAAACAGAGGGCATGATAGGGAAAAAGGAAATCGCGACTATGAAAAACGGTGCGGTCATAGTCAATACATCTCAAGGCAAGGTAATTGACGAGAAGGCTTTAATCGATGCCTTGAAATCGGGGAAAATCTCTTCTGCTGGCATTGATGTGTTCGAAAAGGAGCCTCCAGCTGAAGATAATCCCTTGTTCAAACTTGACAATACGACACTTTCTCCTCACATTGGGTTCCATACAGTCGAGGCAAAAAAGAGATGCACTGACATTTGCATCGATAACGTTGTGAAGTTCTTGGAAGGACGCAGTCAAAACGTTTGCTGACGTGGAGCACAAGCTGATGTTATAAAATGAAGGGTGAACTGAGATGCACTTAACAAAAGAGGAAGAGCGAATACTTAACGGTGAATTGGGAGAAGGAATGCAAAAGGCACTTGAATTGCTCGTAGCCATCGGAGACGCATATGACGCTAATAAAATGATTCCTATAAGTCGTGCGCATGCTGCTTCAAGTGGTCAAGAAGGGGACTTGTACTTCGTTGAGCTTTTGGCTAATGGAGGTGCCCATTGTAAAGTGCCTACCAGCACAAATCCAGTATACGACCTTGAATATTTTGATAAACTGTTTGAGATTCCAAATGATGAAGCTGAAATAGCTCGAAGAGTGATGGAAGCCTACAAGCGTGTAGGCGCTATTCTTAGCTGGAGTTGCATACCTTACATGGCTGAAAATATTCCCTTGTACGGTGAAACTGTTGCCTTCTCTGAATCAAGTGCTACGCCTTATGTGAATTCTGTTATTGGTGCGAGAACGAATCGCGAAGCTGCTCAAAGTGCACTAGCCGCTGGAGTCATCGGTAAAACTCCTGAGTATGGGTTGCACATTAAAGAACATCGGAAAGGCACAAGCTTGGTCAAGGTTGAAGCGACTTTGAAGGATGAGTTTGACTATACGCTTTTAGGATACTACGTCGGCAAACAGATAGGCTATGGAATACCCGTGTTCACTGGCATAACAAGGCAGCCAAGTACGGAGGAACTCATCAACTTCTGTGCAATGTCAAACGTGCCCGGCGCCATATCCATGTTCTACATACCAGGATTCACCGTTGAGGCTTCAACTGTTGAAGAAGCCTTTCAAGGCGACACTCCAGAGGATAAAATTACCGTAGCGGATCATGAACTTAAACAGTCTTACGAAGAACTGCAAACGACAAGTGGAAAAATAGACTTCGTCATGCTTGGATGCCCACATTACACGCTCAAGCAGGTGGGAGAAGTTGCAAAACTCTTGAATGGAAAAAAGATACACGATAATGTTTCGTTTTGGGTTTGCACGTCAGCCACGGCTAAAATGTTGGCCGAAAGAATAGGCTATGTAGATATGATAGAGAGGGCAGGTGGGCATGTTGTGGTAGATACATGTATAGATGAACCTTGTTGGATTGCATATAAGAATAAAGTGGGTATGACAGACTCACCGAAATGCGCATACTATCGAAGATTTAAAGAGGCTATAGTAGCGAGACTGCAAGACTGCGTTGAAGCTGCGATCAAGGGGAAATGAGGATGAAAAGTTCGGAAATCACATTAAAATGCCACAAAATTATAGGCGGATACGGGGAAGGTGAAGCGCTAGTTTCTCACGAGCCCATCTGCTTCTACCTCACAGATCCCAAAACAGGCATAGTTAGAGAGCGAAGCCATGAATTGGCTGGAAAGAACCTTGCAAATAAAGTGCTGGTATTTCCATCGGGGAAAGCCAGTTCTGTGGTCCAGATAGACGGCCTCTTTAAACTGGCATTACACTATGTTGCTCCCAAAGCAATGATTGTCAAGGACGTGGAAACAGTGCTCGTTGTCAGTGCGTTCATAGCGAAGGTTCCTCTGGTGGACAGATTGGAAGAGGACCCGTTTGAAACCATCCAAACAGGCGACTTCGTTAAGGTAGATACGGAAAAGGGCAGAGTCACAATAACAAAGCGGAAATCCTAACACAATCGCGACATAATCTACACTTTATTTTCTAGAGACTTCCTATTTCACAAACTTCATCGGGTGTCTTTTAAATCTCTTCTTGCAAGTTATACTGCAGAAATAGTACGTTTCTCCTTCATAAGTGATTTTGAACTTTGCCGACTTTTCATCTAGAATCGCGCCGCAAACTGGATCTGTAGGCATTTTCTCACTTTCAACCTCACTTACTAGGGAACTTAAAGTGTGCTTTCTGCTTATTTATATTAATGATATGAACCGTCATGAAAAAGATAAAAAAGAAAAAGCGCGATGAATGAAGGATAGATATCAGCTTGTGAGTCTAATATCTCCTAGGTGGTCTTCGCTTAGAATAACACTCACGGCAGTATACTGGTCTGCTTCCGTCCGGCTTAAAGGGAACTTCGCATTCCTTACCACAATCAGCACAAACTGCCTTATGC
>CAYZEP010000038.1:3552-12686 GCA_964477645.1 uncultured Candidatus Bathyarchaeia archaeon
TTTAAATCTATTCCTCGCAAACGGCAGTTTCGGATCATCCTTACCTCAACGGTCCAGAGTAATATTACGTGAAAATCTTGAAGGGGGGGCTTGGTCGGGCGGGATAGGTTTACAGCTGCGTTTGAATTCTTCGTGTGTTCGCATGCTAAAGATCAATAGTATCAGTCATTTTGTGTATGACTAAAGCAGAGGGTTCGAAACTATCCTGGTTACTGTAGAGCATTCATATTTTCGGGTAAATTATGGTGTTGCGACTAAGTCTTCACCACATTCTTCTTCTTTTCGCAGATGATTGCCTCTTTTGCTATTATGTTCTTGACTTTCGGCTATGTTTGCTTTAGGCGAAACCGTGAATCCCGTAGTGTGCTTGGATCGAATTTGGCTAGAGGATTTTGTCGACCTTTAAGTGTGTCAAGTATCCAATGGAACCAAATATGGTTAGCGAAAAAACCTCAAGAATTCTTCCTAATGAAAGTGGAACGTTTCCATAGAAAATCAAGCCTAGCAACAACAAGAACATGCTGTAGACTCCTAATGACCTGGCGTTGTGAAAATGTTCTGTGGTTCTCAAAATGGGTATCCCGTCTCCCCATAGCAAGAAGATGAACAATGGGGCGAGGAATAATAGAGCGTATTTTTTGAACCATGATGCGTCTTTATTTCTTGCTTTTCTGTTTTTGATTCTGAAAGGCGATAAAAGGTCTGGAAGGAAATGGCTGTAAACAAAGATCAATATGCCTAAGAAGAGCGAGTCTATTACGTTGTTTCCGAAGAAGAACCCTAGGCACAGGTAGCAGATTGATAGTGGCAAAACAAGCTTCTTTAGAGCAGAACTCAAGTAGTCGATGTGTTCGGTGGTTTCATCTCTGATTTTTCGAAATGCTATTCTTAGACGCGTTCTACGGTTTAGTGTTCGGAAAAACCACTGGACGAAGTTCTTAAGGGAAAGCCTGCAACGTTCAAGAAAGTTTTTCACGTCCCTGACATAGCTTACTAGTTTCATAATCTGTTTCGCCCCCAATGATTTAGGGCTCAATTTCTTAAAGCCTTTTCGTCTCCAAGTGGTAGTGACTTGTGAAATATACGAAAATGAAGGTCTCTGTTGAAAATAAACTCAAATTCTGCTTATTTTGTTGAAAGAGACTTGGTCGGGCGGGCGGGATTTGAACCTGCGACATTCCGGTTTCTGTGCGCTTGATAGGCTGGGTGACACCCACCATAGGTGGACGTCTACAGCGTCTCCGTCAGCAAAGCCATCTAGCCTAAGCTGGCTCGGAAGCTCTACCAAGCTGAGCTACCGCCCGACCAAAATCTCTAAGATAAGAAAATCCAATTTATGTGTTTCGTAGCAGTTGTAGTGGTTGCGAACTCTATAAGATTTCAGTTAACGTTCATCTGGTTTTCTTATAGGCACGCAGCCAAAGCGCTCCGCCAATTATTACGAAGCCTATTGCAACCCAAAAAAGCATTATTAGCATCTTAACTGCGTCGGAGATAATTTCCTCAAACATTTTCAAGCCTTCTCAATAATCACTTTCATTTCATAGCCTAAAAACAAAGTTTCCACATTCGAAATAAGCGCCAAAAAGGGCATATTTTTGAAAATGATATATGCTGACCTCGACAACAAGCGTTTTATAAAGATTCAGCTTTATACAGTTTAGCCGGAGCAGGGGAAAGGAGAAGGCTTCCATCACGCTTCAGCTCTTGGAAACAAAAAACTTCAAACACTAACTTTTGCGTCTACTCCGCAGATCATAACAGTAATACCAAGCAGTCCATCCAGAATAAAATGCCTCTTCAGCTTTCCTCTTTCTTCTACGATAAAGCCAAAGAATCAACAAAACAATCATCAAACCAAAAAGCAACAGCAAAAGCCAATAGAACCACTCTGGGATAAACCAACCCGCTAGACCCTTAAGAACTTGCACAACGCCATCCTCAAAATAATTATCCTCAGTATATTCCTCGCCGGGAACAGGCTCTGCAAAGGCACTTAAAGTGTAATTGCCTTCAGAAACCTCAGATGTATTCCAATAGAAAATTAGAGAATATTCAGCGCCAGCCACTAAATCGTTAACACGCAAGGTGTCAACAACATCAGAATCATAGTAAAGGGTAACATTAAAGGACTCAGCTTTGCTTCCTTTATTTTTCAAGGTAACATTAACGTCAAGAATTTCTCCAATATGTATGAGTGAAGACAAAGGAACAACGTTCAAAACAGCAATATCATGAACAGGCGGAGGTTTAGGCTTAACCTGAACAACACTATCAACAAAAGTGTTATCTGAAACATCAATGTCGCTTGGAAGAGGAGCAAAAGCACTTATTTGATAAAAACCTTCATGCACGGAGCTTGTATTCCAAACAAAAATTAATGTCATTTGGGTGCTGGGGGTAAGGGCGTTGACCGCTAATGTTTCAATTAATGAAGAGTCATAATAGGTGTTTACATCGAAGGTTTCCGTTTCATTTCCTTTGTTGACAACACTAACGTTGATTTGAACCAAATCGCCGATGTAAACAGTGTTACTTGATGTTTTGACATCAACTATTGCAATGTTGTGGATAATTGTAGGCAGTTTAAGTTTGATCTCAACTACTCCGTCAACAAAAATATTGTCTGTGAGGTCTGCTTCGTTGGATAATTGAGGAATTGAAGCAGATATTATGTAATTCCCCACATCAAACAAAGACGTATTAACAATGAAGTTTAAAGTTGTTTTGGAATAAGGCAAGAGCGCCGCGACATTCAAAGTTCCGATAAGCATACTGTCAAAATATGCGCTTACATTAAAATTCTCGACCTCCGTTCCTTCGTTTCTAACAGCGACATTTACTCCCAAAGGTTGACCTAACTCAACCGATGTAACTGATGGAACTACATTTGCTACTGCTACATCGTGGAAAGCAATTGTTAGCGGTTCAACTGACTTAATAAAAAAGTTTGCGGAGATTGCTGGACAATATGCAATTCCGCCTTGATTTACTGGCGCAGTCAATGCGGAAACAAAAACTGTTGCTTCTCCTGCAAACGCCCACTTTGGGATATGCAATTTACAATATAAAAAAATCAGTTTTGCGTTCGGTTGCACTTGCAAGTCAGATATTTCGAAATGACTTACTGGAACATCTAACTCATCTTGTATAACAATTGAAAGGGTGGTGTTTTTCTCTACTAAGGCAATATTGCGTAAGGTTATTTCTAACCCAACATCCCCTTCTTTTCCGAAAACACTTGTATTTGTACAGTTTTCATCTATGGCCCTTACTGAGACCAGCTTTACGACCCAGTCAACCCTAAATGTTAGCGTGTCCTGTAGAGTGTCATCGTGGATAGAAACATATGCCAATGCAAACCATTCTCCAAAAATTTCTTCAAAATTATCACATTTCTGCGGTATCATGAAATTAATCATTGCAAATCCACTTGCATTTGTTCCAGCAGTGAAACCTAGCGATGCGTTGTCAGGACTTCGCACATAAAATGTCACGAACAAATTTTCAACAGGTGCATCATTATATGTTACCAACGCATATAAAATGACTATCTCCCCAGGGCCAAACGCGTCGCTTGGGATGCCTGAACCTTTTCCGCTGTAGGGCTCTTTTTGTGTGAATAAATCGATTTTTCCACCAGTGCCGCTTGAAAAGGTAATCTTCAAGTTTACCGGTATAAAACTCAAGAGAACTGCTGCTATTGTAAGCGTCACAGCTAACTTTTTTAGCTTAGCATTCATCGCCATCAAACATTTAGTTGATACCGAATTCTTTAACAAATATTCCGTAATCACAAATATTACTAGAGAAGATGGGTCTTTATTCGGTAAGATCGTCGGGTTTTCTATAAAATGTCAAAATTAAAAGGAGCCATCAGCGGGCCCGCCGGGAATTGAACCCGGGACCCCCGGGTTTCTTCGCAATACTATCAGTTTAAAAGCCCGGTGCTCTGTCCTTACTGAGCTACGGGCCCCTTTCTTGGGCTTTTCCTTTCGCTCCTAGAGAATTAGGGAAGGTATTCTTTAGTATTTCGATTTGTTTAGTTTTGTTAAGAGGGTTTTAAGAGGTGGATTGGACCTTTAGGAGGTTTGTTATGAAGTTTTTGATTTTGTCGTTTGCGTTTAGTACTGTTTCTATTGTTTTTTTGCCTTTATCTGTGAGTTTGTAGACTCTTTTTCTTTCGTTCCATGTTCCTTCTATGAGTCCATTTCTTTCTAGTGAGTATAGAAGCGAGTATACTGTACCTGAGCTTACAAGGAGGTGGAATTTGTTGTGAATAAATGAAATTACGTCATAACCACTCAATGGTCCGATTCTTAGTTCAGCAAGAATTATTATGTCCATAAAGTTTTTAATGATTCTCTCATGCATTTTCTTCAATATTCTTCCTTCCAACCTCTCACCGCCAACAATAATTGTCAACGCCGTCATGTTTATTCACGTTTTAACATTTTAGGTTCGATATAAATATTTAAATTTTATTCTAATTCCGAATTAGAAGTTGAAACAGAACAAACAAAGTTTAAACATTTGCTTCCATAAAGCTTTATAAAAAATTACATAAATCTTCTTAATAAAAGCGTAGAAGGTGGCCTAATGAGAAAGGTGCCCAAGCATAGAATGGTGTACAGTTTTTCTTCGAGGAATAAACCAGTGGAATACGTTGTGCCTGGAGAAAAAATTTTGCTTGAAACTGAAGATGCTTTCGGAGGTCAAGTTAAGGATGAAAGCACGTCAGTAGGACAGCTCGATTGGACTAAAGTTAACGGTGCTACTGGACCAATTTTCATTGAGGGAGCTAAGCCAGGTGACACGCTTATCGTCAACATTGAAAAAATACGGGTTGCTGATAAAGGCGTAATAGCGGTTATACCGAAGCAAGGGGCATTAAAAGATAAACCATTCAAGGCAGTTGTAAAAGTTGTTTCAATACATGATGGACAGGTTTGTTTTGAAAAGGGAATTAAAGTTAAAGTCAATCCCATGATTGGAACCATAGGGGTTGCGCCTTTGACCGGAGAAATTCCAACGGGTAGCTTAGGCAGGCACGGGGGAAACATGGATGTTAAGGAAGTTACGAGTGGAACAAGACTGTATTTACCAGTTTTTGTGGAAGGGGCTCTTTTTGCAGCTGGTGACCTTCATGCTGTTCAGGCAGATGGTGAAGTTTGCGTGTCAGCTGTTGAGGTTTCTGGCGAGGTTCTCTTAAGTTTTGATGTTTTAAAGGGAAAAAGCGTGTCTTGGCCTGTTCTTGAAACGCAAATTAGTTATGCCTTCCTTACGTGCGGGGATTCTCTTGATGAGGCTTCTGCTTTAGCTGTTGAGGCTGCTGTTGAGGCTTTAATGCATGAATATAATTGGTCTTTTGAGGAAGCTTACATGTTCGCTAGCCTTGTTGTTGACCTTAAAGTCAGTCAGGTTGTTGATCCGAAAAAGGGTGTTAGAGCTGTTATTCCAAAAAAGCTAATTTCAATCGAAAGTTTATGTCGCGTGAGCTCCTGAGGTTTTTGTTTGATGGATGAAATGTTTCAATTTTTAATTATATAAGAGGTTCATGAAGTGTTTGGTTTTTAAATCATAATTTTCCGTTTAAAGGATGAACAGTGCTGTTTTTATCAGTTAGCGATATATCTGCATGTTAATAAATGTTATTTGCTTCTTTTGCGGCTGAAAAATGGACGGTGTTAAAATTGATTTCGTGGAAGCATTCTTTTAAGAGGTTAAGCGAAGAAAGTGAGATGGCGAAGAAAAAGAAGCAAGCTTTGGACAATTTATTAAACGATGGCAGAATTTCTCAGTCCACATTTGAAATGTTCTGTGAGGAGATAGATCAAACGATTGCAGAGATTGAAGGACAGCAGAAGGCTTTGTTGGAGAAAATGAATTCTAAAATGGGGGAGCTTGAAGAACAGATTAAAACGTTGGAAATACTTCTTGCAAACTTTGAAATTCAGCATGTGACCGGCGAAGTGGATGAGGAAGCTTATCAGCGTGAAATCAGTGTGCTATCTGTTGGGCTTGAAACTGCGAGGCATGAGTTGGACATTGTTAGGGAGGCTGTGAATCAGCTTTCAGGTGGCGTTCAAATTTCGGCAACTGATGTGGCTGTGCAGCAGGAAATGGAACCGCAACCTCAAGGAAACGTTGAAGTTTCTAAGACGGAAGTTAAAATTGCAGAAGAGTCGGTCTCAGCTGTGGAGGAAAAACTGCCAGAGCCTCCAGTGGAGCATGTTGAAGTCAGCAACGCTGATTCCTCTCAGAATTCGCAGGAGGAATCGCAGTCGATGGAGACGAAAGCTGAAGGTGAAGAAAAGCCACAAGCGTAGTGGTAGAGAGTTAGCCATCTCTTCCTTTTTTTGTTTGGGTTGTTTGTGTGTGCAACAGTGCCAAAGCCCCCTCTATTAGGAGCCAAATACGTGTTTGTGGATTTTTTGGAGACGTTTATGGGAGTGCTGATGGTATGTGTCTTTTGACTGTTTGTAAGTCTTGACCGTCGATTACGCCGTCGTCGTTTAGTTCTGCATTTGGATTCCAGTTTGTGCTTCCTAGGCTTGAAGGTACCGCATTCTTGACAAGCTGGTAGTCTTGGCCGTCAACTATGTAATCTCCGTTTACATCTCCTAAACATGAAACTTTGACAACACCATACACGAACGTATTGTCTGCAATGTTTGTTTCTTCCGAGAGTATCGTGATGTTGGCGCTCAGAATATAGGCACGAGCAAAGCCAGAAGTATTCCAAGTGAAGGTTAGGGTTGCGAAATTTCTGCTTGTTAGGGTGACGTTTTGAGATGCGATGCTTGTTGCATTGGCGTAGACCGTTATGTTTAGGTTTTCAGTGTACATGCCGTAGTTAAAGACCGTGACTGTTATGTTTAGGTTATAGCCTTGTACTACAACTGTTTTTGACGTAGTAATGCTGGTAACACCTATATCGTGCGGATCCCATGGATAAGGTTTTGTTAGTGGATAATTGTCTTGATTGTAATCCTCAATAACGTATGCAGTGTCCCCTATTCCATCACTGCCAAGCTCATTCTGATTAGGCCCACGATAAACATCTGCACCGTTATAATCGCTCCAATAGTTTCCACCAGAAGAATAACCATCATCCCAGAAGTTTTCCCCTGTGTCGTCAAAGCCCTGTTGTTCACTGTTGTTAATAATGTTGTTATGGTAGACATAGTTTCCAAATGAAGAACGTAACTGTATTCCTCTGCGATTTGAATATACTAGGTTTCCGGTAAAATTGTTGTTTGTTGACTCAATTGCCAGCATTCCTTGGTTGCGTGAGTTGAATGCAGCTACATTGTTTGCGAAAACGTTGTTGTGTGAGAGTAGGACTTCTACACCATGCCCATGTCCCCATCCTAAGCTTCCGCTCAAACTGATGTCATTGTCTGTTGCGCTGTTGTTGTAGCAGTCATACCAATATAGTATTCCAGAATGCTCGCAATAGGATATGTTATTTCCAACAAGGTTATTCCTTGAAGAGAACATGAGTCTGATGCCGTCAAGCACGGTCACCGTTGAAATGTTGTTGTCGGCTATTTTGCTGTCAACTGAGGATATGAATCCGATGCTCCAGCCTCCATGAGAATATAACTCGTTTTTGTAAACGTTGATGCTGGATGAATTCCAGACGTGGATGCCAATGGAATTTGAGGACAGTATATTTTTGGTTACGTTAATGTTTGTGGAGTTTCTCAGACAGATTGGTCCATAGTTGTCGAAAACTTTGTTATCATAGAACATACTGTTCACAGTGTCTCCAACGATTATGGCTCCTAGGTTTCTTGTCATGTTGTTTGTGTGCACTGCTGTGTTAGAGCAAGATTGAAGATACACTCCAGCATGATTATCTATGACCAGATTTCGTGAGATGGTGTTATTAGAAGTCTGGTGGGCGCCTATCCCATAGCCGTTGAACTTTGATATTTCTCTGTCGAAATGTCCTGGGTTTCCCAGCACGTTCCATCCTTGAACTTTGATAATGTACCGTCCCTTTGGGGGGTTCGGAACGGTTACCCAGGTTACTTGGTCTCGGCTTGCAAACCCGGTATATTCGTTTGGTTGCGGGGTTCCGTCCATGTTTTCATCATAAAAAAGCCCTACCAGTAGTTCCAACACATCCGAATGGCCTATTACTTTCACCTCGAGAAGTGGAGTATCACTGGTTAAGTCCAAGAATTCAGTGTAATTACTATCCATTAAGTCGTATAGAAACCGCCAAATAGGAACTGATGGTGGTTCTGGATAAACTTCTAAATTGGTCTTTAGGTCTGTTTCCTGTGCACCATTGGATGAGAATATGTTGGACGTTATTGTGTTGCCATTACTGGCTATTTCTAGACCAATTTCGCCGTTTTGGATTGTGAAATTGTTGAGGCTTACATTTTCTGCTGTTACTGTAACGACTGTTCCGGCTTGATTGCCATCGATTATTGTAGTGTTTTTGTTTTCGCCGATAAGCGATACTGTCTTATTAACAATCACATGTTCATGGTAAATTTCATTTCTAACGAATATTGTGTCTCCTTCGTTTGCATTGTTAATAGCTTCCTGTATTGTTGAATAATCATTGGGAACTGTTATCGTTGTAGGTGCAGTTTTGACTGGTTGAATATAAAATGCCAATGCTAACATGCCCGTTAACAACAGTGTCAGTATCATTCCAGAAACTGGTTTCTTAAACAAACTTCCTTTCTCCTAGTCTAATATGGTTAGTCAAAAAATAACATTTATGGATGAATCTTCTATCGTTGTTGAATGACAAATTATGCAACGTTAACGTGACTCTGCCACCAGGAACAGGCGACAACACATATCTTTACAGTCAGCGGAGACGAAAGCTGAAGGTGAAGAAAAGCCGTAAGCGTAGGGCTAAAGAGTAGTTATCTCTTCCTTTTTTTGTTTGGTTGTTTGTGTGTGCAACGGTGCTAGGCCCCTCTATTAAAAGCCAAATATGTGTTTGTGAAGGGCTTCTGGAAGGTGGGTTTATGGTTGATGTTGTCCGATGTTGCTTTTGACTGTTTGGAAGTCTTGTCCGTCGATTACGCCATCGTCATTCAGTTCAGCATTTGGATTCCATTTTGGACTGCCAGGGCTTGAAGGTACAGCCCTCTTAACAA
>CAYZEP010000039.1:0-12016 GCA_964477645.1 uncultured Candidatus Bathyarchaeia archaeon
GACAACAACACAGTTGTAGATAAGAATTAAAGGCATTTTCTGTTTTGACTGTACGGCGCAGAATTGTCTACAATAAGGAATAAATAGGATACTGCTGTTATTAACAAACTTGGTGTTCCAAAATGGGGTATTTAGAAACACAACTCTAAACACGTTCTAAAACATAGTGCATCCCCTAAAAATCCCGTGAACAAGAATCTTTTAGAAAACAAGAATGAGGAAAAAAGAGAGCTTTCAGACATAGACCACCGAGTCTTAGGGCAGCGATTGGATTTATTTTCGATAAGCGAGGATGTGGGCGCAGGCTTAGTTCTTTGGCATCCTAAAGGAACATTGATTCGCAATTTCATCAGAGACTTCTGGGAACAAGAACACTTGAAGAATGGATATCAACTGGCTTGCACGCCGCACATTGCCAGAGGCGAACTGTGGCAAGTCTCTGGACACTTAGACTATTACAGGGATAACATGTACATTCTCAACAAAGACGACGAAGACTATGTTGTAAAACCAATGAACTGCCCCTTTCACATCCAAATCTACAAAGCCCAACCCAGAAGCTACAGAGAACTGCCAATAAGATATGCGGAATGGGGCACGGTGTACCGCTATGAGCGTTCAGGCACACTGCACGGGCTAATGCGCGTCAGAGGTCTCACAGTGGACGATGCGCACATATTCTGCACAGCTCAACAGGTCGAACAAGAAATACTTAACCTACTAGACTTTACGAAGCACTTATTGCGAAAATTCGGATTCAAAGAATACAAAGTATACCTTTCATGCAGAGATCCACAGCAGTCAAGCAAGTACATGGGTTCAGAACGTAAATGGAATCATGCCCAAAATGTTTTGGCAAAAGCATTAGAGAAGAAGCAAATTCCATACAAAGAAATGCTTGGCGAAGCCGTCTTCTACGGACCTAAAATTGACATAAACATTGTAGATGCATCTGATAGACAATGGCAGTGCACGACTATACAGTTTGATTTTAATCTGCCAAAACGCTTCAACATAACTTATGTAGGTGCAGACGGCAAAGAACACGAAGTGATAATGATTCACAGAGCCTTGCTCGGCGCAATTGAACGTTTCTTCGCCATACTAATAGAACATTGTAAGGGAAACTTTCCAACGTGGCTCGCACCAACCCAAATAGCAGTCTTACCAGTAAACAGCGACTGCGTAGAATATGCAAAAAAGATTCATAGAAAACTGCTGGTTCACGGCATAAGGGCAGAATTAGACGACAACCCATCAACCATAAGCTATAAAATAAGACAAGCAGAGCTTCATAAAATTCCTTACATGGCAATAATCGGCAAACGCGAAGCAGAAAAAGAAGAACTAGCCGTCAGAAAACATCGAGTAGGGAATATTGGTTCACTGACAATTCAAGAACTGATCAGCACAATTAAAGAAGAAAACGAGCAATAAGACGAACTCACTCTTTTGCAGCAAACCAAACTTCTATTTTTTTCTAACATTTAACAACGCAACCTCATTTTCTATTAATCAGTGACACAAACCTCAGCTACCCACACAAAAGCACTTACACAGCGATTTCGACAGCTAAGCACAATTAGACACATCCGCAACTTGCCATTCGTGAAACACGCAAAAAACCTAGAGGATAGGGTCTGTATTGGCTGATTTCACACTCAAACAAACATGGAAAAACACTTCCAAACCAGACCCCTAACAAACAATTCAACTTATATAATCGGAGAAATGCTCCGAAAATCCGCTTTAAAGGAGCTTAATTTAGGCTTCTTTTTACGAGGCTTCTGAGGAGAAATTTTAAACAATTGATTAAACTAGCATACAAGGACTGATGGAAGAAAGCTCTACTGATGTTGTTCTCTCTTCTTCATTTCATTGTAAAGGTATTCAAATGGTTCCCAGGCTGTAGGCATATTGTATTGTTTTCGAAACCCTTCTATTACAGGCTTAAGTTTCTCCCAGAACAAGATGACAGTTGGACCGAAACAGTCCTTAACATAGTCGATGCCCACAAGTTTTCTTTTCAACAGATATCCTACTGCTTCGATATAGTTAGCTATCGCATGGATTGCCATTATTGTAGGTGTTTCAGTTGCAAATGAACTATATTTCTTGACGAAGTCTTCATAGTCCTTGAATTGCAGACTCGCAACTTTGAAGGCTGCTTGTTGCCACTCAATGAGGCTCAGACTGAAACTTGGATTCATTCTGACGATAGCGTCCATTTCCCTAACCTTGCTCTGATGCCTAAGCTGAAAAGCATAATACACAGTTCCAGCTATCACACTTGCAGACGCCAACATTATAGAAACTGTCTGTATATCAACCATTCTTAACACCTAGAGGGCTCGTTAAGTGAGTTTACATCCTTAATTGATGAGAGAGATGCTTTCGTCCAAGTCTTCCTCAGTTGTGGTTCTTTTCTCAGAAGCTCATTACACAAATAATCAAATCCACCATATGCAAGTGGCTCACCGAAATCCTTCCTAATCCCCAGCAAAATAGGTTGGAGTTTTCCATACATCATCTGAATCATTCGACTGCCAATGACATCGTATACTAGGTTGATGTCAACGTGTTTTCTCATGAGGAGAATACCGACGAAATCATAGAAACCGCATACGGTGTTTAATGCGGTGCGTATAGGTGATTCGGAAAGCATTGAACCGTACTGTTTCACATAGCCCTCGTAGTCCTTGACTTGTAGACTCGCAACTTTCCGAAATGCATCCATAAATTCATGCGTGTTAACGGTTGAATACAGTCTTATGATTAAATCTGTCTTCCTAATCCTAGTTTGATGTCTCATCTCCAGAATATAGTAGACAACACCAACCAGCACGCCTACAGCTGCTACGACAGCAGAAATCTCTGTAATATCAACCATTCATAACACTCCTGCTTGCCAAAAAACCTTGTTGTTTCAGTTCAGCTATAACTTTTTCCAGAAAACGCAAAAAACCTGCTATCTTTAAGCCGTCCTTGTCAGTATTTTTGGTTCTTTCCATTCTTCTCTGAGGATGCTGTAGAGATAGCAATCGCTCAGTTCTCCTCTGTTGAAAACGCATTTTCGCATTGTTCCCTCTCTTTGGAAACCCGCTTTTTCCAAGACTCTTTGAGAAGCTTTGTTTCTCACATCAGCTATTGCATGAATCCTAGCAAGCTCTTTTGAAAGAAACAAATAGTCAACGACTAACCGAGCCGCTTCAGTTCCATATCCTTTCCTCCTTTCACTGGTTACAAAAAAGTAACCGATTTCCATCCACTTGTATGGCAGATTTAAGCGATGAAAGATAAGACCTATTTTAGTTCCATCCTTCTTCTGAACGATGAATGTCTTTATCTCAGTCAAAATTGCCAAATTCGAAGGATTATCAAAATATTTTATCCGTTCTGTCTTCGAAATCTGCTCCATAATAGGGGTGTATTCTCCCCAGAAATCTACGTCATTAAACCATTCAACTAGAAAATCGATGTCATCTCTCTCGGCAACCCTCAGATTTACATTCTTGCCTTCAAGCAACTCAATTCACCACTCAAGCCAATAGAACTGGTTTAGCTATAACTTTTCCGCACCATCATTAGGTTTGCTTATCTGATTCTACCCTAACGCTAGCAGGCGAAATCCCAGCAAGAGGTGGCAAGATGTGTGATAATAATTGCTCTGCACTAAGTAGCCGAACTTTACCGTTTGGACTGGTTTGTGTCCAACAATTCTTCTCTTTACGGCATCTTTGTACATAGCCATGCTTAGTCGTGATGTAGATTGTGCACTCATTATTCTTCAACTGAATTCACCAACCCGCACAGTATCCTTCGGTTCGGCATTAACTTTTCCGCAAAACCGATTCGCATAACATGAAATTCGCTATGCCCTGCAAGAAACCGACCTTTGATAAAGATTTAGATATTTGGAGTCTTTCTTCGATTACCTATATAAGAGGGGGTAGTCAGTTCCGAGAGCTAAAACTCCGCGAATCAATCTCGGAAAAAACTCTAGTAAGAGATTTTAATCCAGCCTGTCCATAAAGATAATTAGGTCAAGGACTAAAAATGGCGCAGAAACATCTAGATGAATTCTCTCATGCAGAAGTTAAGCCTCTGAAAGAAAAAGAAGTGAAAGCAGAAGCTCTACCATTCACAGAAGACATAACAAAAGAAAAAGCTAAAAAACGCGCTTTTCCGCCGTTGGCGCCTGAAAATCTGCCACCTTCATACTTTGTCTCAGCCACCTACGACGGACAAGCCAAGAAAGCCTTAATCAAACTTTACGAACCTATTTCAGGCCAAATCTACTTCTGGCTCGACAACACAAGCCACAAACCATATTGCCTAACCAACCTCTCACCAATAGAGCTTGAAAAAATGAACAGACTAATGCAGCATCCTGGCTTCGACCATTTTGAAATAGTAGACAAATTCGACCCATTACTGGACAAAGATGTGAAAGTAACAAGTGTCATTGCAACAGACCCTCTAGCAATCGGTGGCCGCCCAACAGGATGCATAAGAGACATAATCCTAGAAGACTATCCAAAAGTCGCCGAAACACCAATTATCCAAGAAGCAAAAGTTTGGGAAGCCAAAATAAAATATTACCAATGCTACATTTACGACAGAAACCTTTTGCCTGGAATGATTTACGAAGTCAAAAATGGAAATCTTGTTTTGAAAAACTTAGAAGAAATCGAAAAGATAGTTAAAAAGATACGTGCCATTTTTAAGGACGCTACAACAGAAGAACTGCAACACATTGAACAGTGGGCTAGGCTATTAGAGTATCCAGCTCCAAAGTTTCACCGAGTAGCCCTCGACATAGAAGTTTGCACGCCTATTGCCACCAGAGTGCCAGACCCCCGCGAAGCTGCGTATCAAGTTGTATGCGTTTCGCTTTACGGTTCTGATGGTCAAGAGAGAGTTTTGCTTCTGAAACGAGGAGGAGATGTTCGTGAAGGAAGTGAGCATCTGCCTGCCAATGTAAGCTTGGAATATTTTGATACAGAAGAGAAGCTTATACGGACTGTTTTTGACGCCTTATGGGATTACCCGTTCGCAATAACTTTTAACGGTGATGATTTTGACCTGCGTTATCTATTTCATCGAGCGCAAAATCTCGGTTTCAGAAGGAACGAAATTCCAATAGAGGTCGGCAAACGTGTTTGCTTGCTAAAATATGGTGTACACATCGACTTGTACAAGTTTTTCTTCAACCGTTCAATCCAAATTTATGCTTTCAACAACCGTTATCGAGACGTAACACTCGACGATGTGGGCAAAGCCTTAATTGGAATGGGAAAAATTAAGTTAGAAAAGAGCATAGGCGAATTAACTTACACAGAACTCGCCAAATACTGCTTTAGAGATTCGGAAATCGCTTTTAAACTAACGAGTTTTGAAGACGAATTGGTAATGAAGCTTATTCTGGTTTTGGCTAGAATCAGCAGCATGCCAATGGATGACGTGAGCCGCCAAGGCGTTTCTCGCTGGATAAGAAATTTCATGCACCGCGAACATCGCAGAGGAAACATGCTCATCCCAAACGCTGAAGACATACTCGCCAAAAAAGGCAAAGCAGCAACCAAAGCCATAATCAAAGGCAAGAAATACAAAGGCGCAATAGTTGTCGAACCGATTCCAGGAGTTCACTTCAATGTTGCAGTCATGGACTTTCCCAGCCTATATCCATCGATAATAAAGGTTTGGAACCTCGGTTACCAATCAATACTGTGTTCGCATCCTGAATGCCGCAACAACCTCATTCCAAACACACCCCACTGGGTCTGCACCAAAAAACGAGCTTTAGAAAGCCTCTTAATCGGTTCACTTAGAGACTTGCGAGTGCAATGGTACAAACTGAAATCGAAAGACAAGACTTTACCTGCGGAATTGAGAAGCTGGTACACCATCACCCAAGGAGCCTTGAAAGTTATCTTAAATGCGAGTTATGGAGTATTTGGTGCCGATAGCTTTGACCTTTACTGCCCACCAGTAGCCGAAGCAACAGCAGCCATCGGAAGGCACTCAATAACACAAATACTCAACAAAGCAGAACAAATTGATATCCACGTGCTTTACGGGGACACGGATAGTCTCTTTCTGAAGAATCCTTCAAAAGAGCAGATTGAAGAATTAGCCCGATGGACTGAACACGAGTTAAAAATGAGCCTAGACGTGGACAAAGTTTACAGATACGCAGTTTTCAGCTCACGGAAAAAGAATTATCTGGGAGTCTTAGAGGATGGAAGCGTTGACGTTAAAGGGTTAACAGGCAAAAAACGGCATATTCCAGTTTTCATCAAAAAAGCCTTTAACAGAATGAAGGAACGCCTAGCAACGGTGAAAACTCCAGAAAACTTTGAAAACGCAAAAAAAGACATCAGTGAAATTGTTCGCGACTGTTACATGCGGTTGAAGAGAAGAGAATGGGAAAGCCTAGAAGATTTGGCGTTCAATGTCGTTTTAGGCGAAGAGTTAGAGCATTACACGAAAACGACGCCTCAGCACGTTAAAGCTGCAAAAATGATGAAAGATATTAGGGCTGGAGATTTGATAAGCTTCGTCAAAGTCACCAAAGAACCACATGTCAAACCCGTTGAACTTGCAACGAACAACGAAGTAGATGTTGACAAGTATGTCGCCTATTTGCATTCGACATTTGACCAAGTGTTAGATGCGCTGGGCTTAGACTTCGACGAAATAATAGGATTAACAAAACTGGAGAGATTCCTCTAGCTATTCACTTTCTGCAACCACTTTCAACCCACGAGATTTCAAAGGCTCTATAATACTCGGTCTGCTAAGTATTGAAAGCAGCAAGTATCCAATTCCAGCTATCGCAATTAAACTACTAACAGTTATGCTTATGATCATGGCTGCCCATGCTGGCAAAGTGTTGAGAACGTCAGGCGGCGGAAAGAACAGCCAAAGATAGCCTCCCACAACAAGACCTATAGGTAAGGCTCCGACAACACATGCCATGAAACGGTGTTTTCTAAGGATGAAAATTATGGTCGCTGCAATCAAATTAGCAATTGAACCAAATAGCACGTCTTGAACTCCAATGAAATAGTAGGCGTTAGTTAAGGCACACCCAATAGTCACCCCTACAATCACAGGCACACCTAATAAGATGGTTAAAGCAATCAAGCAATCGGCAACACGCAACTGGATAGGTCCATAGACTGTGGGATTACCAACAGAGACCATCTGAAGGACATTGATTATCACGTACAAAGCTGCAAAAACAGCTGTTAAGGCTACGTCTCTACTGTCAAGTTTCAATTTTTTCACCTCCTAAGCCCGGGGTTTATTATGGCGGAACGGGTGGAGGCCCACTCACCCGCCAATAATTGCTATGCACATAATTCTAGGCTATTAAACGTTACTGAAAATCACGTGTTAGAAACGCTAACCTCACTTGTTTTCTCTCCCGTGTCAGCTTGAACAGTCACAGCCTCTGCTGGTTCTGCTCCCACTTCCACGCTTATGTCCCCAACAGGGACACCTTCTCTACGGGAGAATAACAAATCTGGAGGAGGTGGAGGGGCATTCAAAACTGTTGAGAGAAGGTACATAGCCGTAAAAGCATACTGGTAAATCCTCTGAAAAACATATGGCACTTTTGTTTCCGGGTCAACTTCTAGCATTTTGCTCAATTCTGCATCTTTGCCCGTTAGAGTTGCTATGCCTTCAACCTCAAATTTTACAATGCTCGGTTTGGTGGCTAAAAGCAGATTGAAACCTATAACGATTGTTTGGCTTTTGCGTTCTCGCTCTTCAAGCTTCGCCTTCACATCAAAATTAACAGTGTCAGCTACTCCCTTAAAACCTAGTTTAACGCCTACCAAACTGGCAATTTCAACCTTAACTGAAACATTTGGAATATATAATGTTGGGCAGATAATTGATTCCCCACATTAAACAGCCATATGATGAGCTAGTTCTCTAAGCCTCCGTTATTAAGCCTCGACCTAAACTGATTTTTGCCTTTTGTGTGTAACATAATACTACATACAGGCTACCGCGGAAACGGCATAGCTACAACGATAACCATTCAATCAATAAAACAGCAAACGTTGAAGCCGCAACCAAAAGCGAGATTATCACAACTACTTGTCGCTCAGTCAGAGGACGACGATACGTAATAAGCGTAATCAAACTTCTCCTGTGATCCGAAAAAAGCTTTTTCCCATCAAAAGAAACACGGGCCTTAGTTCTAAAAAAGAAATAAGTCAACAAAATCAACGAAGAATTAAAAATGTATGGCAAAAGTGAAATAAGCACATCAGATTTCAAATCTGAAATAATCGCAAATGCAGCTAATGTCATTCCAATAGCAAAAGATCCAGTATTGCCGACGAAAATTTTGCCTTGGAAATTGAGAAAAGCGAGTGAGAGCCACACGATTAATGGAACAAACAGTAGGATCGCGTGCGACCCTGAGATAACCATTAACCCAATCATAACTATTGCTGGACAAATTGTTTCTAAACCATTCAATCCACCAAGCTGATTCACGGTGTTAGTAATTATGGTGACAAGTATTGGAATAATTAGGAAATAATAATAAACATCGAAATGCAAAGTTCCTAAAATGGGAATTGTTATAGATGTACGCAGTCCAAGTCTGGTAGCTAATGAAATAAGAGGTATAGCGGCTATCAGCGGAAAGAAAGCCTTGTAACGCCACCGCAAATCCATCCAATCATCAAGCAACCCCATAAAACCACCAAATAAGATACAGACAGCCAAAGTTAAAGCAGGAGAAGCATTGCTGGACGCTTTTTCTGAGTAATGCAGCAAGAAAAGGTATGTTGCACTGGCTAGAACGTATATTACACCTAAACCATTTGGAATCAGAGGACTGTTTGGCTTGTGATGGTCAGGAACTTTCGGAAACAAGCTATCGCTCCCTTATTGACTTGAGTAATATTTCTGCCAATCTATTTCGTAAAGGCATACAAGCGGTACAATACCGCCATATTTAGTACCCGCTTCAGATGGCGACAGGTCCACCCCTGCGAAATAGGCTTCTTTGAAATATTCGGGCTCAAAAGCTTCCTCATCAGGAGTAACGCCATTTTGGTCACACCACCGCTGTTTTCCCCAGCTCATCAACTCGTAGATTGTCGAGCTCTTTCCCACATCGTTCCATTCCCACGCGTTTGTCTCATTGTTATAGCTTCCAAATTTCGTTTCATTTGTCCATGCAGATTCCGCATCAATGAAACCATCCTGTACAAATCGGTCATGTGCTTTGCCTGAAATTCGTGCCATCCACATCCATTTTCCTTCGTCACCCCAGCCGTACAAACTTGCAGAGTATGATTGAGTTTGTTGGTTATATCCTATGCCAAGAGTTGTGAATACAAGAATGTATTTTGCGTCATAAAGCTTCAACATTTTCAATGCTTGCATCTCATTAGCCATAAATATAAACCCAATATTTTCTATCTGTGTAGTGTTTATTGTAGCGTTGTCAGCAAGCGAGGTCACATTTCCAAGCAGGGCCAACCAATACCCATAGTCCCACCAACTACATACGACAGTGGTCGCTTCAAGATTGCTCTTCGTCCAATCCAACATATTTAGCCATTCTTGCACAGGCTCAGGAGGCGCTATCGGAAGACTACCTGCCGTGATTGTAACTGGGGCGTAAGCTTGGCTATATACCTTGGGTATACCGCCAGATTGGGGTGCGAAGGCGAAGTTCGTCATTAGAATGATGAATATTAGGAAGACAGCTGTTCCGCTGAATTCTTTTCCAACATGCTCTAAACCGTACTTTGCTTTCGTAAGGATTTTCGGTGGTTCTCTTAATAAAGTGATAAAGGGTTTTAACACTCCGAGTATCCCAATAGATGCCAGAAGACCAAAGGCTGGAGCCATGAGAACAAGTAAACGCACCATGGAACTAGCGAAGTAAAGGGATGTTAAACCAAAAAATAAGAGAAACAGATTTTTATTGTTGAGATTTCTCAAAGCAAAGAACACACCCGCTATGAAGAATATTATTCCTATGCCAAACTCGTAATAAATTGAACCCCAGGCCGAAATTCTGTGCTCAGCGACAGACTCGACAAGTGGGGAACCCCCGCGTACGAATGGGTCTATAACAGAAAGAAACTTTCCACCCAGTGTCTGTATATGGCCAAAATACCAAAGTACAATGAAAACGCCAAGCATCATAGCCAAAAATAGTGCGGTGAATAGAATCTTTGACTTAGTGGTAGTTAAGTTACGAAGAATCTCGCTGAGAAAAAGCAAGACAAACATTCCTGCAACTAGAATTATTGGAAAACTTGCCAAATATGTTGGAGAAACAAAAGGAACATTTATGGCTATGAACAGTCCCAACCCAAAAGTTAGGCTGTAGGATAATAAGAGCCGTTGCGTATATCTCCTTAGCAGAATCAACGTGAAAACGAAGAGCGCAGTTAAGCCTATTGGGTAATACGCAGCTCCCCATCCTGAACAGAAGTATGCTAATGCTAGTGCTGAGCCAAGTGAATATTTTACAGTTGAAATGACGGGTCTTTCTTCTTCAATCGATCTTAAAAACATAAAGATGAATAACAAAAGAGCAACTATTCCTACGGTTTCATCGTCAAAGAAGCCGAGGGAGGTTCTTTGAATGAAGGAGGGACTTAACGCTAGAAAGAGAGCTGCAAACATGCCAATGGGTTTTCCTCCTATGTCTTTACCAACGAAGTAAATGATAAAACAGGCCAGTGTACCCATTATTGCAGGAAAGATTGCACAAAAATCCATCAAAGCAATATTTATGCCCAAGACTGAAATGATGCCATAGAAAAATGCTGCAGTCATTGGTAATGCTGGAAATGACCTAGACATGTCTATTCCATCTGGGTACCATCGTTGATGGTCAACCCAGTGAGTTGGCCAATAAGGCGAAAGCAAACCGTTTTTTACCATGTAATTTGTTAAGCTAAATTGATAGTAGGGGTCGAATTCGGAAAGATGTATTGCGCCTGTTTCGATTTCCCAACGCAGTGGAAATATGCGTATAGTAAAAGCGATGAAAAGTATGAGTAGCAAGGCAGAGAAAGTCATTATTGAACTGTGGCTTACTTTAATTCTCAGTTTTCCCAAGTTTTTTAGTCCATTGCCGATGCGTTCTTTTGATAAGGCTTTTGGGAACTTCATTGAGAGTTCATCTCTTCTACACGATTATTGAAGTGTTTTATTTCCCTTGCGGTTAATTAAGGATTTACATGGCATATGTCATCCATAAATACTTTTCCAAAATCGAGAGAGCAACGAAAAGTTTTGATGCATTTATGTCAGGATTTTTCTTTTGTACCCGTAGTTTTCAGTGTCATAAAATGGAAAGGGTACTATTTTCCCCTTCACAAGTTTATCGCGCATTTTTACGCTTACAACGTTTCCTTCTTGAGCTTGAGATATTTGAACGTAAGCCATACCTATGCCGCATTTGAGCAAGGGCGAAAACGTTCCACTGGTTATATGCCCTATCTTCTCGCCACCGTTGTTATAAATTTCAAATTTTGGTCGCGGTATGCCTTGATCTATCATTCGTATTCCGACACGTTTGTTTTTTATTCCTTCATTTTTCTGTTTTAGCAACACATCTTTTCCTATGAAGTTGCCCTTCTGAAGTTTCACTACAAAGCTTAATGCGGCTTCCAGAGGAGTTGTGTGGTCATCTATGTCGTTTCCATATAAGCACATTCCCGCCTCAAACCTTAAAGTGTCTCTTGCTCCAAGACCGCACGGCTCTATTCCGTAGGGTTTGCCAGCCTCGAGTATAGCATTCCATGATTTTACTGCGTTGTCCGGTTTAGTTAATGAAGCATCCCATACGAAGACTTCAAAGCCGTCCTCGCCCGTGTATCCAGTTCTGGAAAGAAAAACTTCTACATTCGCTAAGCGTGAGCGACCACATTTGAATCGTCCAATTTTGCTTAAATCTTCTGGGGAAATTTTTTGCAGGGTTTTTTCGGCGTTTGGACCTTGAACTGCGAACATTGCT
>CAYZEP010000040.1:0-11988 GCA_964477645.1 uncultured Candidatus Bathyarchaeia archaeon
CGTGGCTGGATCCAAAACAAAGAAGAAAAAGGGGAAGACAAAGAAAAAGAAGTGAGTAGACAATTACACTAGACAAAATATCCCCATTTTTTTAACGTCCCCTTCATGAAACCATGCAGTGTTATTGCTTTGAAAGTTTTCGGCATTGGCTGCTCCGCATGAGATTCAAAAACTACCAAATAAAAGCTAGAAACACTCATAAAACATTTAAACTAACTTGTAATTAACATTTAAAAATGGTGAAGATTTGTCTCAAAAAATTACAAGATTAATTCTTCCCTTTTCGGTCTTATCTGAAAATCGCACAGAGCCGTTCGCAGAAGAAATGGAAAAGGCTGCACTTTATTGTTTCACTGAGTTGGAACGGGCAAAAGGTGGCGGTTTGATCTTGAGAAAACCTGAAGAGAAGCCGGTTTTCTTAGCTGAATTTTACTATCCGCTGTGGCTTATCCCTTGGAGCAAATTAAGTCTGCTCTTCGACGGGTTAAAGACAACAACGCACACTCTAACTTACAAGAGTATTCCAGACGTTAAAACTTTCATGGAAAACGCACAGAGAAGTTCAAAAACACTGGAAACCTACATGGCTTTTCTATCCGACAATGTTAACTATTTCCAAATATCCAGCGACGAAAAGGCGATGGCAATAGATGCTCTCATTGCAGAACCAAATCTTCTTAACGAGTTTGAACTATACCTTTCCGAGGCCAAGCAAGTTGAGATTCAATCACCCGAAATAGCGTTTTTGCCGCCGGCGATAGATGAATCTACAATTTCATCTATAACGCAGGAACTTGAAAACCTAAAATTAGATTTCGAAGAAGATGTTGGCATCCTTTACGAAAGTATGAAGCTTCTCAATAAAACAACCCGCAACTTTGTTAAAACGGTTCGTGGCAAGATAAAGACGATTAAAGAAGAATTTGGCGAGGAAATTAAGAAGCAAGAAAGCATTATAGTGCCAAACGTTAATCGCATAAACGAAGAGTATGACGAGCAAATAACCGAATTGTCAAAAAATTTTGAGAAGCAGCTTCTTCCTTTGCAAGAAGAGAAAGTTAAATTGGAAAAAGCTAGAGAACAAACACTTAACAAAATTGAGCGTTGCAATGTTGAAGCGAAAACATGTGCAGCTAATAAGGATGTTGTTGGCGAACGAAAATGGAAGGAAAAGGCTAATGAAACCAAAAAGGAGTTTTCTGAGATTGAAACGAGAATAGAGGAACTTGAAGAAAAGATAAGGGAAATAGAAGAGAGTAAATCGCTTGAAACTTTTAGGTTAAGGTCGGAATGGGAGGCTAAAATCAAGGAAGCTAGGAAGGATTTGCTGGAGCTTGAGGCTTCCCGTGATGCGAAAATTCAGATTCATAAGCAAGAAATGGAGAAATTGGAGAGTTTAACCTCAACAATAATTCAACAAATTAGCAACATGGCTAAATTGAGAGAGGCTAACCTTGCGAATTTTGAGAACTTGGGAGTTCAGCAAAAATACAAGAATCCAACCCTAGTTTACATGCCCTTCTATCTGGTTTGTTATCAAGCGGAACTGAAAAAGCGATATGTGCCTTTTGCACCATCTGTGGCAAACAGCATAGGTTTTACAACAAAGCTCAAAGGTGCATTGGGCAGGGCAAAAGTTAAGCAGCTCCTTGTTCCCCGTTTCAAAGGCATAACGTCATTCTTGAACAAGTTTCCAGCATTAATTGAACGAAACGCAGCTTTTGAAAGAGAGACATACGAGGCTGGCGATAAAGCAGACATATTAAAAGTAACCTCTATGCGAGAGCAAATTAAGAGCGGACTTGAAAGGCTCAAAGAGGAAGGTTGGTTTTCAGAAAAGGAATATGAAGCCTTCAATCAAAAACTCGCATAAAATGCTTATCTTAGTAAGGTATAGAATTAATGTTTGGTAATTAAGCATGTTTGATTTGTTAATAGATTTGCATCTTATTTTTTTGATTGTGCAAGTTGTCGTGATAATCATAGTCAGCCTTGTAATGATAACATTTTTCAATCGGTTAGTGATAAGGGTTGCCGAAGAAAGAATTAAGGTCAAAAAAGGATACTTCGTTCAAGTTCAAAGAGTCTTTCAGCTAATTGTTTATTCTGTGGCAGTTATTTTGATTTTATGGACTTTCAATGTTGATGTAACAGGATTGATTGCTGGTTTAGGTATTGGGGCTTTGATAATTGGTTTTGCATTGAAGGACATAATTGAAAATTGGTTTTCAGGAGTAATGATAATTTCAGGGAAGACCTACAGAATTGGTGATGTGATACGTGTTGGAAATCTGACGGGCGTAGTTACCGACATAAGCCTCAGAACAACTAAACTGAAGACTTATGATAGAAACGAGATCATCATTCCAAATTCCACGTTGTTAAAACAGAGCATAATAAACCTCACAGGTGGCAAGAAAGAGGTCGTTGCATCCATCACATTTTACATCGATTATGCTTTTGACGTTGAAAAAGCTAAAAATGCTATCGACAGCGTTCTTAGAGGTCATCCCAACGTAGTAGTGGACGAAAAGAGAAGGCGAGAAATAAGGTTTGTTGTACGGATTAAAGAGTGGACTACGGAAATAGAGTCTTTGTTCTGGATTAATGACCCTGAAAACCAAGAATTCATCAGGTCCAAAATTACGGAATTGATAAAAAAGAAACTTGAGGAAGAGAACATATTGCCGCCAATTCCCGGCTTTATGAGGAGAGATTTCCTAGAAAGCCGAAAATAAATGTGCTTAACCCTGATGTGAGAGAAACTTTTTCAAAGTTTGTTTGCTTTATCCGCTGTTAAGGATAAAGGGCTTTCATCTTTTGGTTTGGCTTTGCTTTTTTCCAGTATTTCTACAACCTCATCTACAAGACTAAAGTATATAGAATCTCTTAAGTGATTTTCACGTGGTCTTGGAATTTCAATTTTCACTTCTCCAATGACTTTTCCTGGTCGAGGCGACATCACAATGACTCGATCTGCCATAAACACTGCTTCTTCGACATTATGGCTCACCATTATGAAGGTGTTCGTCGGCAAAGTGGGATTTCGCCAAATGTCAAGTACCAATTCACGGAGGGTTTTGGCGGTAAGCTCATCCAACGAAGAGAAAGGCTCATCCATCAGCAGGACTTCTGGTTTCAAGGCTAGTGCTCTTGCAATCCCAACGCGTTGCTTCATTCCGCCGGAAAGGTCATGGGGATAAGTGTTTTCGAATCCTTCAAGCCCAACCATTTTTAGGTACTCTTCAGCGATGTGCTTTCGCTTTTCCTTTTCCATGCCAAGCACTTCCAATGGCACTTCAACGTTTTCTAATGCTGTTTTCCATGGTAACAGACCGAAAAGCTGGAAGACCATGGCAATTTTTGGAGTTGGTTGGGCGATAGGCTGTCCACGGAACAGTATTTTGCCTGTATCAGCTTTTTCCAGACCCGCAATTATTCTGAGCAGGGTGGATTTTCCGCAGCCAGAAGGTCCAACTAAGCAGACAAACTCGTCGTTTCCAACTTCAAAGCTCACATTGTCCAAGACCAAAATTTGGGATTTTTCCGTTATGAAAGTTTTTGTCACATTTTCTACTTCAACCACCGACAAGGCTTACACCTCTACATGATATTTTTCAAATTTTCTAAGCAGACGCCGCCAAACAAATGCTTCCATGGAAAGCACTATTGCCGCGACTATGCCAAGAAGAAAAATGAGCAATACAGTGTTTCCATACTCGTACCCAGCTTTGTCCAGCACTGAACCCAAACCTGGAACTGAAAGTGGCGGAATAGTGGGCTCTGTTGAAGGCATGTATTCCGCAAATATTATCGTGTTCCAGCCAGTCCCCCATGAAAGAATGCTTCCAGTAACTATGGACGGCAATATGGATGGAATGACTATGTGCGTTACTCTCTTTAAGCCTTTGAACCCGAAAAGGTGACCAACCTCGCTTATTTCCGTGGGAATGTTTTTCACCGCGCTTACAATGTTTAGAAACATGTACCATATCATGTCGAGAACTAGCATTAGGATGCACGTAAGTTCAAGGGCGATTCCCGGGACTCCAATGAGTTCTTTTAACCCCAGAAAAATGACTGGGAATAATGCGAGAATTGGCACTCCTTGTCCGATATCATAAAGTGGATAGAACACGGTTGCGAATTTCTTGTGCTCGGCAGCCAGAACCCCCATGCTAATAGCCACCACAAGAGAAATTCCATATGCTATTGTAAGTCGTCCCATAGTCAGGGCAATCAACAATGGCAAACGGCTAAGTTCTTCCGCTGGGGACTTGTTGAATCCTTCACTAATTATTGCTAATGTCGGAAATTGGCCAAATACCACATACAAGATAAAGAGAACAGCTGAAAGAGCTAAAACCGCAGCAATGATCTTTTCGATGTGAGAGTATTTTCGCAAGCGTTGAGAAGCAATAGAGAAAGATTTTGGCCAGTGGAGTCTTCCGAAATGCAGCCAACTCGTTGCCTTCGCAACTCCAAGTTTTCCAACTCCCGACAGGTCCATTCTAAAGACAGGCTTAAAGGTGCCCGTGCTAGCTCTCTCCATAAGTCTGCGCCAAGTCAGAGTGTTAAAATATACGACGATGAAAGTTATGAATACTAGAAGGATTATGGCGACAGTCATATTCTGGTCTTCATAGGCGACCTTTGCAAGAAGAGAGCCTAATCCGCCAGAAGTCGGTGTGACAATTTTTCCTTTATACTGAATGTATTCTGCGGCAATCATGAAAAACCAGCCGTCGCACCATGCAAGGTTTGCTCCTGAGATAACTGCTGGGGTGATTGCAGGCAGTATGACGTGTCTGATGTATCGCCATCCTGTTAAACCGAAGCTTCGTGCCGATTCTGCAACGTTTGTTGGGATGCCTCGAATGGCTCCTATTACTCCAAAGAAGATAGCCCACGCCATGGACGTGAAAAGCAAGACAATTACAGAAAACTCAATGCCTAACGGGCCTATTGCGAATAGAAAACCAATAACCATCGGGAAATATCCAAGTATTGGAATCGACTGCAAAAGGTCTATGAAAGGCGTGAGAATAAGTGATGCCCATTTGTTTGTGGCAGCTAATATGCCGAAGGAAACTCCCCAAGCAACCGAAATCAAAAGTGTAATTACAATTCTGGAAACTGTGCTGAAAGTGTACAGCGGAAGATTTTTAATCTCTGGATAATTCACAAATGTTACGATTAGCCAAGTTATTACGCAGATGATTACTAATCCGCCGATAAAACTGATTGTGTACTTTCGCAAGTTTCATTTCGCCAGCTTAACCTCAACTATAATAACGCGAACATCTGTAGGGAGATTTAAGAATATCGCATGTTAAATAATACTTGCAAATATTGTTCTGAGACATTTTATTCGTGGCTAAAAAACAGTTATTTCACGTCAAGCTCCTTAAACCGTTTAATGGCGTAATCCACAATTTTCATGGCTTCTTCAGCGTTTTTCCATTCTTTGAACCTGACCCATTTATGCGGTTCTAACCGTTTATAGGTTTCAAAAAATTCTTGAATCTCTACAAGTTCGTGTTTATGGACATCTGTTATGTCTTTGTAACCTTCAAATCTTGCGTCGTTAACAAGCACAGACAATATCTTAGGGTCTTCACCTTCCTCATCCTCAACTATCAAAGCTCCTATAACCCTGACCTTAACTATGCATCCAACTTCAAGGGGTTCGTAGCTTAACACCATTATGTCAAGCGGGTCGTTGTCATCAAACCATGTTTGTGGAACAAATCCGTAATCAACTGGAAAAACCACGGATGAAGGTATTATTCGGTCTAGAACAAAAGATTCCCATTGAAGATGATATTCGTATTTGTCCCTCGAACCGCTGACGACTTCAATAACCATGTTAAGCAGTTCTGGCGGCTTGTCTCCCACAGGAACATCTTTCCAAACATTCATGTTCATCGCCTTCTTCCAAGCCAAATATCAACTCGTCAATTTAACGTTTTCTTAAAAATTGAGACTGTTCACTTTCTTAACATCCGCTTCTTACCTTTAAATTCTTCTTCTCCATATTTTGCGTATAATTCCTTCCTTAATGCTTCGAGAATTTCGATTTTCCTGCCGCAAAACTCTGCTGCAGTGACGACCCTTACTCCACGCTTTTCTGCAGCTTCACATACTGGTTTTATCCTTAACTTATAATTCAGATCCCGTAGGAAATGATGGTCTAAAACAAGCGTGTTAAGGCTTGTTTCTCTTATAGCTTTGACAAGATTATTGTTTGAAATTTCGAGGCTCTTGTACGAATAACGGTAGCCCAGCATATACGTCATTGGACCGTCCACGAAGAGCACATTAGGCTTCTCTTTTAGGATAAAATCTATTTGATCTTGAAGAGAAGGTCCTTCAACATCGGATGTGTGCAGAAATTTTTCGTTGTTGCTTTTTATGCTAACTTCTGTCACGTATCCTAGACGTGGGTTGGTTCCGTGGCAGACGGCTTTTGAAAAAGTTATGATTGTTTTGCCTATTTGGAATTTTCTTCCATCCGCAAATTCAAGCTTTTTTGATTGTTCTTTTATTGCTGTTAAATAGAGGGCGGCTCTTTCCTTTTGGCTTCTGTTTATGTTTTCTGTTGGATGTTTTACGAAAATCGTCTTGCCCTTGTATAATTCTGGATAGTTCGGGTCATGATGGTCGTAGTGATAATGGGTCACTATCAGTATATCTGCCTCTTCCACATACCGTTTTATCTCTTTCCAAGTTTCATCAAGCCTTTGCCATTCCAAGAAATGCGGTTCTAAACCATAACGAATAGGCGCCAAGGCAACTCCAGGATCTATCAAAATTCTCACGTCATCTGTTTCTATGAATGTTGCCATTGAACGAACGCCGAAACTGTCAAAGGCTAAGGGAACGATTCTCTGAATCACTAAATTGTTTCCTCCGTGAAAAATGCTTCTAGCTTTCTTGTTTCAGACTTTTTTAAAACTTCTGCACACTTCCTTGGATCGAGCGCTTTAAACTCCAATCCGAGTGTTACTAGTAATCTCTGGACATCCCTTGCAATGTCGGGTGCAGCCAGAATCCCCCGTACTTCACGGTTTGCCTTGGTTTTAATTGCGTCAATATATTTTGCAAGTTGAAGTGCTGCTTCCTTTCCCGCTGTTTTACGCTTAATCTCCACAACAACAAGTTTTCCATCCTTATCTACGCCGTAAACATCAACAAACCCAGGCTCAACTTTCTTCTCATAACTTATAGGCTTAAAGCCATCCTCCAAAAGCGAAGGTTTCAAAAGAATAGCCTTATGCATGTCATCCTCGCTTGCATAAAGAGAAAACTCTCCAAAGTCTACAAGAGTTAAAGCAGAAACCATAAGAATCTTGTCAAAAAACACCTTAACGGATTCACGTGGCTTCTGCCTTACGGCACGAATTTCTAAAATTTTGTCTTTAGCCTGAACGTGGAAAATGCAACCTGGAGGCTGCCAGTTGACCGGTTCATAGCCTATTGAACGGTGAACGAGAAGGGAACCGTCCTCCTTGATTATTAAGATGCGTTCACCAGGCTCAAGCTTCGATCTGGCTCTGCCGAGATAATGCACCCAGCAATTGCCAATAACCAGCAGTGTTTTGCGCTGAGAAACAGCCTCTCTGACAGTCTTTTCTGCTTCTGCAACGTTCGGGCTTACCAAAACTGTTAAATGATTGGAACTTGACACTGCATCTTCGCCAATAATTTTAGAAAGCGTTATGCGTACATAAGATTTCTGAAGGATTAACATGAGCCAATGGACGAAGAAACGCAAGATAATGCAACGTTACGATTTAACGGCGCACATTTATGATATGCGATATGCTGAGGAGCAAGCAGCAAAAATTAAGGCGGCTCTAAAAAGCGTTAACATGGAAAAGCACGGTTTAGTTTTGGATGCTGGTTGTGGAACAGGACTGTTATTTGGCTATATTGCAGACAAGGCAGAAATAACTGTTGGAATAGATATTTCTAGGAAAATTCTGCTTCAAGCAAAAAAGCGTACAGGAAATTTTCCGAACGTGTGCTTGATTTGGGCTGATGCTGATAACATGCCTCTGAAAGAAAACATTTTCAGCCGTGTTTTTGCTATCACGCTCATCCAAAACACACCAAACCCGGTTAAAACTTTGAACGAAATTAAACGGGTTACAAACGATGAAGCTCTGATTGTTATTACTGGTTTGAAGAAAACTTTTGGTTTGGAAAGTTTTAAAAAATTGCTGCAGGATGCTGGTTTAAACGTTGCTTCATTGAAAAATGATAGTTTAAAATGTTATGTGGCAATTTGCACTAAGCTTTCTCTGGAATGATGTTTTATCGTATAGATTGCTGTTTTGGGTTAAAGGTGTGATGGGATGTGTTTTTTGACTATTTGGTAGTCTCTGCCGTCTATTACGTTATCGCCGTCTACGTCTGCTTCGGGAAGCCAGTTTGATTCACCTGGAAGTGATGGTATAGCTTTCTTGACGAGTTGGTAGTCTTGGCTGTCAGTTACATAATCTCCGTTGACGTCTCCTATGCATGAGACTTTAACGATGCCGTTTATGAATTGGTTATCTGATAAGTCTGTTTCACCTTCTACTGGAGTAGCATAAGTGCTTATGGTGTAATTGCCTATAGCAAAGCCTGTGGTGTTCCAAGTGAAGGATAGACCAGTGGAGTTTTCGCCTGACAAAATGACAGCTTGCAATGCAATGATGGTTGTGTTGGCATAGAGGATTACATTAAAAACTTCAGTTTTGTTGCCTTGATTTGTAACTGTTACGTTTATGTGCAGGAGAAATCCTTGTCCAATAACAGTTTTTGAGGGTGTAACGTCTGTGACTGCAATATCAGGTGGAGTCCAAGGGTTCATAAGCGGATAATTGTCTTGGTTGTTCATATCAATAAAGTATGGTATGTCACCTATTCCATCCCCGTTTTCATCTCCATATAAGTAGTCGCTCCAGTAGTTGCCGCCAGAAGGATAACCATTATCCAAGATATTTGTTGAGTCGTGGGCATTCACTTGTTTGGTATTGCATATGAAGTTATTATGGTAAAGGAGATTGTTTGAAGAGTTCAAGAGTTCTAAGCCATATGTGTTGTTTATTAACGTGTTTCCGAAAAAGTTATTGTTGGAAGAATGATACAAGTGAACGCCACTCAAATTGTTCGTTATGTTGTTTCCAGAAATATTATTGTTGAAAGAATCCCAATAAAGACCTAAACCATACCCGTTGTTCGTTACACTGTTTTCATAAATATTATTATTACAGGAATTCCAGAGCTCTATAGCATACCAATTGTTCGTTATGTTGTTTCCAGAAATATTATTGTTGAAAGAGTAATCAAGATGTATGCCATACTTCATGCCAGCTGTTATGTTATTCCTGAAAAAACTGTTACTTGAAGAAGACAAGAGCCAAATGTTGTACCATTTATTTTCTGTTATATTGTTTTCCAAAACCATGTTGTTTGAAGATTCAGAAAGAAGTATGCCCCGCTCGTTATTTGTTATATTGTTTCCAGAAATGCTACTCTTTGAAGAACATTCAAGACGGATGCCGTGGGAGTTGTTTGCTATGCTATTTTCATGTATAATGTTACTTGAAGATTCTACAAAATATATGCCATAAGTGTTTTCGGTTAATGTGTTTTCAGTTATAGTGTTGTTGTTAGACTGGAATAAACGAATTCCATCATAACTCGTAAATATTCTGTTCTCGAAAATAGTGTTGTTTGAAGAACCATACAAGACAATACTGTCCCAGTTAATCCTGAAAATTTCATTTTTTGCAATAATGTTCCAATATGATTCATACACTCGGATACATTCAAAGCTATTTTGAGTCAAGGCATTGCTGATAATGGTGCAGTTTCGAGAATTGTTCATATAAATACCAAAACTGAATTGAGTAATAGTTAAATTCGCTATGGTAACATTGGTTCTAAATGATATATCTAATCCTATTGAATCAGTCGCATTTACTCCTTGTAAGGTTTGACCTGCACCATCAACTGTAATATTGTCTCTCTCCACTACAATGGAATCGTAAATGTTGTCTGTGAATCTGTAAGCGATATTGTCAACTGTTAAAATTGGTGCTGTTGGTGGGTCTATTAAGCCGTCAGCCCTAATGTGAATGGTTCCACTTACTTTGACTAGTTGAATGTTAATCGCCAACGTTAACATGCCCACTAACAGCAATGCTAGCATTATTCCAGAAACTATTCTCCTCAATTTCATTTCTCTCTAATCTTGTTTACGAGGAAGTTGTATTTCACGTTATCCGTTATTCGACTATAGACGAAAGTTCTATTGGTTGAAATCGAATTTAAAATTCTACAAGGTTCTTCGCAAGTATTGTCTGACTATTAGACTTCATAAAGTCTATGAAAGAATAATAGCGAATTATAAGGAAAATTTATATGATGAGGATGGCATTCAAACTACTCTATCAAATATGGTTGAAGTATACTTCAACTATGGCCGACACATCATGAAGATGTAACTTGGTGGGTTAGTGGATGCCGTTGAAGACAACAAAAACGGACACAGCGAAAGCATTAACATTAGAATGGATTTTGCACATAAAAAACTACAAGCTAACCCTCAACAGAGACCTATGCGTAGGCTGCCAAATCTGCGCTCTTGCATGTCCCAAAGAAGCTATTAAACTTGAAAAACAGCCAAAAATTCAAGGAGAAAAGGCTAAAAAAGCCAAAATAGACGTTGATTTGACAAAATGCAATTTTTGTGGAATATGCGACATACTATGCCCCTACGGAGCATTAAAAGTAACATCGAACGGTGAACATGTCCTTTCCGTGGTTGAAAAGGAAAGCTTCCCACAACTGATTCGCGACATCCAAGTGGACACAAGCAAATGTCCGGCAGACTGCGTAGAATGCGAAGAAGCATGCCCCCTAGATTTAATCAAAATAACAAAGCTGACGGCTGAAGGAAAAATTGTTGAAGACACAGGCTCGGCAACCAAGAGGAAAAGAAGGAGAAGAAAAGAGCTCCAAGTCAAAATCGATGTTGAAAAAGAACGTTGCCCATGTTGCAGAATCTGCGAATTCAAATGCCCCGAAGGCATCATGCACGTGCGAAAATTCTTCCACGGAAAAATCGCAATTCACCCAGAAAAATGTCCAGAAGGCTGCACAGACTGCCTAGACGTTTGCCCAATAACTGGAGCGCTTTACTTTTCTGACGAGGACAAAAAGGTTCATGTGAATGAGATGTTTTGCATTTACTGCGGAGCCTGCAAAGCCGTTTGCCCAATTGAAGAAGCCTTAGAGCTTAAAAGAACCAAAGTAAGCCATACACCCGTTCGTTCGGGAACTTGGAATAAAGCCCTAGAAAAGTTAGCTTCACCGATTGAGATGACTAAAGAGTTGAAAGCTAAAGGTTCTCGAAAAGTGATGGAATCCGTAGAGAAAAGACTAGGATGGAAGAGTGCATAATATGGCTGAAAAGGAAGCTAAAGAACAAGTTGAATTCGAAGAGCCGCGGATAGGAGTTTTCATATGCCACTGCGGCTTAAACATAGCAGGCGTATTAGACATAAAAGAACTTGTTCAATATGCAAGCACTTTGCCAAATGTGGTTTATGTTAAAGAAAACCGCTACACATGCGCAGACCCGGGACAAGAAGAAATCAGAAAAGCCATAAAAGAACACAAGCTAAACCGTGTTATCGTAGCTGCTTGCTCTCCGCGGATGCATGAACCCACATTTCGAAGAACAGTCTCAGATGTTGGCTTAAACCCATTCCTTTTTGAAATGGCGAACATCCGCGAATTCTCATCATGGTGCCATCCAAGCACGCCAAAAGAAGCAACAGAAAAAGCCAAAGACATAATAAAAATGGCAGTTGCAAAAGCAAGGCTACTGCGACCTCTTCAAACGATAGAGGTTCCAGTAACCAACAAGGCATTAGTCGTAGGCGGCGGCATAGCTGGAATGAACGCTGCTCTTGACTTGGCTGAAATGGG
>CAYZEP010000041.1:0-11923 GCA_964477645.1 uncultured Candidatus Bathyarchaeia archaeon
TTATTAAAAATTTTTTAGTGGTTCTGATTCAGAATTAGAATAAAAACCAAAAAATTGCTCAAACAAAAAACAAAATCAACTGAAACGTTTTAAATTATTCAAATGTCTACATGTAGAGTCAAAGCCAAATAGCCAACAATCGCTGAAAGCAGACGCATCTTACTAGTGCCACCCTTTCACGCTAAAACACTGAAACAATAGCATTACTTTAGAAAATGCATTTTACTCTTCTGAAATAACATAACCCTTCCAAACGAGAGAAAACCTAAGGGAGTTTCAGCTAGTCTATAATCTATTGATTTGGCAAGCAAAGCTGCAACCCAAGACAGAAATGACAGAAATTCCGACGAAAGCATTCTTCCAGACATAAAATAATAAACTTTTTTGTTAAATGAAACTGCGTAATTTCTCAATCCAAAAAATGTTATGGGAAGAGATAGATCTACCGCACGCCAATAAATAAGACACGCTCCAGCTTTTTCAAATTCGTTCGTGTACTGCCGCATTGTTCTTATGAAAAGCGTGGGTGTGCACTTCTTTATAACAAAATTAGGAGCTATTTCAAAAAGTAGTATGTATCCCCCATTTTTTGTAACTCTCACCATTTCCTGGATGGCCATCCTCCAGTTACTGTCATTGAGTATGTGTTGCAGAACTGTCACGCAGTTAACCAGATCATAGGTTCTGTCTGGAAGATTCAGTTTAGAAGCATTCATTACATGGAAAATTATGTTTGCTAGATTTTCTTTCTCGGCATTTTCTTTGGCTAGCAGAATCATCCTTGAGCTTATGTCGATGGCGGTTACTGAGCGATATCTTCTGGCGAAAATAATTGACCATTTTCCAGGACCACATCCTACATCGAGAATCTCTGCGGATTCTTCTAGCCTGACGATATTGTTGAGAACATTCATGATGAAGTCTTTCGCACGTTTATCAGCATACTCAGCAAGCCAATTCCTTGCAGCAGTTTTCCACCGTTCCAAGCGCAATGTCCTTTCAAAATCTTTAGCCTCTAAAGCCACGCTACTCCAATAGTCTTCTAACTCATCTTTCAAGGTTATGACTTCCTCCTAGACAGTTTTGGCTTAAGGCAACGCAGCTTGGCAAAAACCTTGTAAGGAACAAGCACGACTACAACTGCTGCAGTGACAGTTGCTAGAGAGATTCTCAAACCTGCATCTGCATAGCTCTGGCCAGTAAAGTAAATAGTTATCTTAAATTGGCCTGTCTTGTTTATGTAGAAACTGTTAACAAGCGAATAGGCCAAAGTTGAAGAAAATTCTTCATCATCAACAACAGCCTTCCACAGCGGATTATAAGACTCAGAAAAAATTAGAGTGAATGGCTCGCTTGCATTAACATACACTTCATAAAGGCACGAATTCCTTCTTTTGTAATCTACGGAAACTTCTGGAATTGGAATGTTGAACAGCTCATCTAAAGGTAAATGTTCTTCGCCATCCCTAAGCGAATAAATCAGTATTTCATCTAGTTCAACAAGTCCTACTCCACCAACACTTATGTACTGCTCTCCAACATCAAAGCTAAACGGCCCTATTTCCCGCCATTCAAATTCGCCAATGGAATTATTGCATTGGATAGGATATAGAGTATCGTTTATCTTGAAATAAAGTGTTCCGTGATCTGGACCCGTAGCCACTCTAGCGGCAAGCGTGTAATTTCCTTTTCGCGGAATTGTTATTTTTGCCTGTGCTGAGGTTGTATCTAGAGTGTAGGCTTCAAGCTCCCGTATGCTTACTCTATCGTAAATTGAAGATTTCGTAACATAGATTCGAAGTTTCTCTGTTTCTACAGGTTCAGCAAAAGTGTGAACTTTTTCAAGCACGCTATTTCCGGTTACTGTTGTTTGGTTAATCCAGCGTGTGCCGTTCCAAGTGTGTATAAGGTAATCGGTTGCGTATGCATTTTCAAAAACTATTTGAACACCTCTGATCTTTTGTGGTTTGTCCCATGTTAGCTCTAGCCATTGTGGCAACACATATTTTTCAGAAGCCCACCTACTGCTTAAATCGCCGTCAACTGCATATTCTGCCTCAAGAGAGTCACTTATCGAAGTTGCATTTACCGTCGCAAGAGGAGAAACGTTTAATCCTAAACCTTCTGAACGAATTATATATCCGTTGTAAGGGATTACGATCCAGTGCCAATAGTTACTGAAGGTATCTAGAAAATGGTCTGCTGCGTCCAACAGATAGAGAACCCTACCTTGGAAATTTTGCAATCTGTTTAGGATTTCGTCTATTTGAGATTCAAGTTCTGAGGGATTGACAATTGCAAGGGCGTCCACATCGTTGTAGTCTGTTCCATCGTTTTCAAGTGTGATTACATGTTTTCCTCTGGTCATACTTAGTCTTGTTATGTTCACCCAAGTTTGTTCTGACATTAAAGGAAAATTTGGACAAATTTCTTTGACGAACTCTCCGTCAACTGATATGCTTAATTTTCCGCGAGTTGGCGCAAAGCCAATTCTTAACCATACGTCGTGAATTCCACTTGAACTTAATTCGAAAGGAAGGTCAATTTTGTTCTTTCCCAAGGTTGACAGTGTGTTTCCACTTAAGGTAAAAGCACCTATTGTCCTCCAGGAAGCACACTTCACCCAATATTCCGTTAGGTTCAAACTTGAAGCTCCATAATTTCCAGCAAAAATGATGTGTGCTTTCTTGCCTAAGGAAATCATTGCTAGATCTAAAATATCTGTGTTGACAAAACAAAACATCTGTGATTCGTTAAACATCCTATCTAAAAAAGAGGCGTCTTCGATAGTCTGAGGCACAAAAAACATGGCGGTTTCATTAAGTTTAAAACTTTCAATTTTGGATAATGCGTTAAATGACTCTAAGCCCCCCAAAACGAGCATGGAATTATTTGTTGCAAATATTCTAGATGCAGCATAATCATTTTGAAGAACTAATGCTGTTTGATTATAAACAACGTGATAGCCTTTCTGATTAAGGAAGAATTCACGAGTGTTATTGACTGTATAGGAAGGAATAACAATATAGTTATAGGCAAAAGGTCCCAAAATCTTAAACAAATTATCAGTCAGACATCCCCTTACCAATCTAAACCTCAAATACTCAACAAATTCCCGCGCTTTAGAATCCCATCCTCCATCCTGAAACATGGGCATATCATGAATAAACGAACTGTCAAAGCCTATGTCGTGAGTCCAGCCTAGGTCAGTCAACATTCCACTAAATGCAAAATCAGAAGAATCTCCTGATGGATTGACCCATTCAGAAGGACTTCTAGAAACAGAGACGACCTTATAGTCACCACACTGAGAAGCAAGCCACTCATAAGGAGCCAGATATTGAACAGGAGGAGTGTAAACCTGTAATCCTTGAAATAGAAAGAAAGTGGAAGAAAGAAAACCGCTTAGAAATACAAATATTAACAGAATTACACCTAGCATGTAAAGAAACTTGCGAAACTTTTTGAGAAAAACATTCAACGCTTTAATAGAAACTGCAAACTTTTTGATCTTTGAAAATCTATCAATTTTTACTTTTACCTCAAAATATTTCTCATATCCTTGTGAGGAAGTTTTTCCTTCAATATAGTTTGTCAAATAGAACACTAGAAGTGAAGTGAAGAACGCGTGAGAAAAAATAGCCATAACAATCCATCGACTAGCAGCCCTAAAAACTGCAAAATGAGGGATGTTAAACCATGCCCAAATGAAAATCTGCCCAAACGGGGGATTAGGACCTTTCGCAATAAAAACGGAAATTAATGTAGAAAAAGCAAAGAAGAACGTATAACGATCTCTACGAATAAGGAGTGTACAATATGCCAAGAGAAACATCAAGAAAAGGAAAGGATAGAGTGGAAAATCTTGCAGTCCCAGTCCAGAATACACATCTACAAAACCTACATACCCCCATTTTTCCACAGCTCGCAAAGTAAAGGCATCTGTCAAGTTTGAATAACTGGATGCAAAAGAATCTTCAAGTGGATACATATACGAAGAAGCAAGATAGGGTGATCGAACATTGGATAAAAAGGGAATTAAGAAAAAAGCAGACAATAAGAAAACAAGCAATATTGAGGGCACGGACACTTTAAGCAACCGGTAAAAACGTGTTTTGAAATTTTCAGTTTTTGACGGAAAAAACAGAAAAAATAGGGCAAAAATCAATATGAAAACTCCGTAGATCACTATGCATTCAGGATGGAAGCCTGTAATGAATAAACCTAAACTTAAGCTCGAGAAAATAATATCTTTAAATTTGCCAGTTTTTAAAGCGTTATCAAATAGAAGGAAAACTAAAGGAGCTAGAGCATAGCTGAAAAGTATATCAACATGTGCTTCGGTAAGCTGCGAAAAAAGCCATTGATTCAAGATGTAAATCAGAGAAGCGGAAAGAGCAGCAACATGTTTATGCGTATATCTATAGGCAAAAAGATACATGAAAAAAGCAGCAGCCAAATAAGACAAAAACATAAAAATCTTCACAGTCCATGACGGATTCCTGAGAACTAAATAAGTCAACATCATGAAGAAATCCATGAAATTTATTCCTTCAACAAAACCGAAAGAATGCTGACGCCAAATGTAAAGCCATCTAAAATCCTTGCCATATAAGTAAGCCCTAGAAACAAAGCCGAGAACATCACCACCTGCTGGCCATCCAGCAGAGAAGAGAAAGTTTCGAAATATTAAAAGAGATATTAACGTTAAAACTGCAAAATTGATTATAGCCAATTTGTTCGTTAACAACTTGTTTTTTAGCATTTTAATGCCACATCTTTCCAAAAATTGGTGACTCAATTGAGCAAATATCCCTGCAAAATAACCAATAAATTCGAAAGTTTTCATCATGGCAAAACTTAGAAGTAATGTTATGTCTTTGAACATTGCTCCAGTAATTTTTAGTGATGTTAATCGTATTGCTGCATATCTTTTTACTGTTTCTTGAGGCCTCTTTTTTACTAATTCTGGAAGGGTTGTCCCATAGTAGTATGCTTTAGATAAAACATCGTATAAGGAAGGGTTACCTTCAAAATGGACAACTTCAGAGTTTATTTTGTCAATTTTGTAACCCATTTTTTTGAATCTTTGGGATAAGTCAAAGTCCTCTCCACATACTAGGTTTTCGTCAAATCCTCCAGTAGTTAAAAATGCTGTTTTCCTGAAGAAGCGGGGGACTTCCATAAACTCACGTAAGCTAGATAAGGATTCTCTTTCTGTCTTTCGACATTCACCAAGTATGCCTTTGCTTATGCTTTTTAATGGTATGGTTATAGCGTCTGCATTTGTCTCTTTGTATTTGCTTATGCATTCTTCAACTGCCATCGGAGCCAACGTCATATCTGAATCTATGAACAGTAGAAATTCTCCATGTGCTCTTTTTGCTGCATAGTTTTTGCTCGTGCTTCTTTCCCTGGTTACAAACAGCAGCTTTGTCTTGAACTGCTGGACTATCTGTGTTGTTTTATCCTCACTGTGGCGATCCACTACTATTGGTTCTATTTCTTTGTAGGTTTGATCTTTGATTGATCGCAAGCATCGCTCAATTGTCTCTTGTGAATTATATGTAGGTATTATTATCGATACGAGCGGTCTTTCTCCGAATTTCTCCATTAGGCTCCTCGTTAGCGTTTGCGGAACGCTTTACTTATGAAACTTCTTTCAAAAATTGAATAATATTCAGTTTCCGAACAAGAATAACCAAACTATTTCCTAAAAAACTTCAGCCGCCTAGACGCCGCAGTTCTTTCAGCAACAGGAAAAATTTCAAAGAGTTCAAATTTTGCTCCACAATCCTTACACTGAGCATGAGCACGACCATTTTTCAGTCCCAACCAGAAACCCTCTTTAGAATTACATTTAGGACATATTTTAAAGCGACTAAATGCATATTCAATTTCTTGCAGCTTCAAGCGTTCCCCTAATCTCCACAAAAATGTTTCTTTTCCAAAAATTTAATAGTTTTGGTCCATAATTTCAATAATTGACCAAAATAAACAGTCTATTAGTTTTCAATCGATGTAGCAATCCTTCTTTCAGCGTCTATGATCACAATGCATTTTTAAATAGGTCTTCTTCACTTGAAATTTGAAGTTCGTTTATGCTGCTTTTCTCACTGAAATCCACGATACAGTTTAAGCCTTTGAAAATGACCACGGGTCTCGCCTCTTTGGCTTGCCCCATGAGCAGTTCTGCAGCAGCAGCAATTTCGTCTATCACCGCGACGTTTTTCACTTTAAGAGTTTGACCAAAAAGGTCCTTTTTCCCCCGATAATCCTTGAATGGGTTAATTCCAGCTAGCCCTATAGCGAAATTTACTTGCCCGCGTCTAAAGGGGCGACTGTAGGTGTCGCATACAATTACTGCAACATTCTTACCTGTCAGTCTCTTGATTTCCATGCGACATTTCTCCGCCGACTCGTCAGGGTTTTCGGGCAATAATACAAAGCTGCCTCTGCCCTCCACATTTGACTTATCTATTCCAGCGTTAATGCAGATTAGACCGCGTTTATCCTCCACCAAAAATACTTCACGAGAGGCTTTCACTACATTCTTTGTCTCTCTCAAAACTAGTTCGACAAATTTCGGGCTTTTCCCGGTTACTTTTGCAATTTCCTCGGCTTTTCTTGAAGGAATAACATCTTTTAATCTTATCACTCTTTTCTCAGCTTTCGAGAAAATCTTCTGCGCAACAGCTATTACGTCACCATCTTCAAGTTTTAAGCTGTCTTTTCTAGCTGTTTCAATAATCATTTTCGCTATGTTGTCTCCAGATTCTATCAACGGAAAGTCTTCAAGAGCAAATGCCATGAAACTTTTCAAATAGCCTCCTCCAATTTCGCTTTAGGTTGTTCTTCTACCTCGTTAAATCTCTTGCTTATTTCTCCATTTAAACAGAGGACGCTAGTATAGATTTTGAAGTTTTATTTCGAATTCATAACGTTTAAACTAAAACTCGTTAGAGGAATACTGAAGAAACAACTGTAAAAGGGAATGTGTGAATATGAAGAAGCAATTGAAACTGTTAGTTATTTTACTAACTATAATTTTTAGCACTTTTAGTTACGCAAACAGAACGGTATTCCAACATGTAAACGCAACTTATGTGGAGGGCTCAATCGTGCAGGACACAATTTGGACGCTTGCAAACAGCCCATTTGTACTATCAAACAATGTTACCGTATATCCAAATGCGACATTGACAATAGAGCCTGGAGTTGAAGTGAGGTTTGGAGAAACCTTCTGGGTAATAGTGAACGGAAGAATTGCTGCAAACGGCACGGAGAGCAAGATTATATATTTCACGTCTAATAAACTCGAACCCGACAAAGGCGATTGGGAAACAATTCTGATTAATGGAACGCAGCCATCTTCATTGGGATACTGCATCATAGAATACGGAACAAGGGGAATAATAGTAGAAGATGGCTCTTTAATTATACAAGATAGTTTTGTAAGATTCAATTCTCAGAATGGAATCGTAATAAACAATGGCAACGTGGTTGTTGAAGACAATGAGATATTCAACAACACCATGAGTGGCATCTACATAGGCGGTGGCACTCAGATTACCGTGCAAAATAACGTCATAAGTTCAAATGGTGACGGCATAGTTTTAACTGGAAATCTAGTAGGAGAAATAAACATCAAACAAAACAATATTTTGCTCAACGACCAAAGTGGAATAGCTCTCGAAGCAGACGCTTATGACAACACTGTCATCACTAACAACACTATTTCAAAAAATCTTAACGGATTTCGTGTTTCAACCAACACAAGCACGTACATCACCCGCAATTATATTTCAAATAACACAATTGGAATCTATTACGAAAGCGGAAATAATCATGAAGCTCACTTTAACGATATCTACGAGAACGATTTGGGTATGGATGCCTTGCTCGCAGCCTCTGTAGATGCGACGTATAATTATTGGGGTCATAAAAGCGGACCACTACATGAATCATTAAATCCATATGGAAAAGGAAATCCAATAGGGGGTAATGGCGTAAACATTGATTTCATATTCTTTTTATCAGCACCAATAGACTATAACAATACGCGTCCCACAGCAAAACTCTGGACAGACAAGGTTCTCGTTGCACCAAATCAAAATGTCACATTCATAGGCGCCGATTCAAGCGATGATGGACGCGTTGATAAATACCTCTTCAATTTCGGAGATGGAAACAATAGTGGCTGGACTACATTACCGCTTTTTAATCACACATATTCCTCAACCGGAGCCTACATCGCAAGTTTAACAGTAATTGACGATTTCAACATGACAAGTGAAAACATTGCTACATCGACAATAAGCGTTCAGAACCTTACATCCTTAAAAGTATCAACCACCCTTAGTAGTTACGCTGTTAACTATAACGGCGAAGTTACAGTAACAGTTTATGTGTTAAATTATTTGTATATTCCGTTAGAAAATGCAAACGTAACATTATTTTCAGTGAACGGTGGAAACTTCTACCCTATATCAGGTTTAACAAACCTGACTGGTTACTTCACAGCGACGTTTACTGCACCAAACATTACAGAAGTAACTAATGTTCGGATCATTGCAAGGGCTTCTAAAACTGGATACGCGGATGGCTCTGGCTTCGAGTATTTGGAGGCCCTTCCGCCCCTCACAGTCCAGATAATTGCTGAACCAACAATAGTTAAATCAGAAGAAACAGCTACTGTGACTGTCTATGTAACAGGCATTTTTGAGAGACCAGTTGCGGATGCCTTACTTGTATCGTCTATTGATCATGGCAATCTTTCTCCTGCTATTGGGGTTACAGACTTGAACGGCGAAGCAATATTCAATTTCTCTGCTCCTCAAACAACAATAATACTTAATGCCACAATCACGGTAACCGCAACAAAAAGTGGATATGTAGGTGCAGAAGGGCATGCAATAATTACAATACAACCAAAAGTGCTTGTTGTTGAAATTAGCGCTGAACCAGATGTTACCGTTTCAGAAGCGAAAATAAATGTAACAGTCCATGTGACATACGACACGATACACATTCCGGAAGCAAATATTACCATAACGTCTGAACACATTCCCACAACTACGGGATCAACTGATCTTTATGGCAGTGCAACTTTCACCCTAACAGCCCCCCAAGTTAATACACCACTTAACATCACTATTACAACACAAGCCTCAAAAATCGGATACGCTGACGGAGAAAGCACATTAAACATAACTGTGTACCCTGGATTACTTAGTGTTGAAGTTCAAGCCAATCCGTCTACAGTAATGTCCAAGGAATCAGCTGTTGTAACAGTTTATGTAACATGTAACGCAACTCCTGTTGCTAATGCCTCAATCACAGTGTCATCTACCCATGGAAATTTATCCGATACAACAGGATTTACTGATTCAAGCGGCCGCTGCACGTTCATTTTTAATGCTCCCGAAACGACTGAGCAATTACCGTTGATTGTTATAACAGCCAACGTAACCAAAAATGGATACATAAGTGAAGGAAATCAAACAACGATAACCGTGACTCCAGAAACAGGGGGTGGATGGCCTTTAACAACAATACTTCTGATTCTTATTCCAGTAGCGATTGTGGTTATAGTTGTTATCCTGATTAAGTTAAAAGTCATCGTGCTTTCCGCTAAGGAAGAAGAGTAGTGTGTAATGTTTCGTGAGACGCAATATTTAATAGACCGTACATATCATATGAATGCATAGGAGAAAAAAATACTATGGCAAAACTGCGATTCAAAGAAGCACTTGCCAAAATGAAAAAAGTAAGGATAAAAATCAATTTTGGAAAACGCGAACAAGTAGCTATTCCACCGCCTCCACCAAAACCAGTACCTAGAGGATTAAGAATTATCGAGAAATATCCACTCTATGAACCTTTTGCACATGTTGCAATAGTACAAAACCCAAAAACAGGCGAATACAAATACATATTAGATGAACTTCAACTTGATCCACTGGAAAGAGGAGTTTACAATCGAATTTTAGAAATATTGCTTGCAGAAATAGAATCACCAAAAGAGGAAATTCTTGACCCTAGAAAATTTTTCGCAGAAGAAGCCAAAAAGATTATTGACAAATACCGTATAAGCCTAGGTTGGCTGCCAGACGTTTCATGGTACAAAATCCTATATCACGCAGAAAGAGACCTTGTAGGTTTCGGTCGAATCGATCCACTAATGCGAGACCCAAACATCGAAGACATCTCATGCGACGGAGTCAACAAACCAGTCTACGTTTGGCACAGAAACTACGAAAGCATCGAAACAAACATAGAATTTGAAAACGACGAAGAACTTGACAACATGGTCGTCAAACTTGTGCACATGGCTGGAAAACATGTAAGCTCAGCCTTCCCAATAGTGGACGCTTCATTACCAGGGAAGCACAGACTAGCAGTTTGCTATAGGCGTGAAGTCACACCTTTCGGAACAGCATTCTCTATCAGGAAATTTAGAGAAGACCCCTACTCAATAGTAGACCTAATAAACTTAGGTACCTTCTCAGAGGAGATGGCATCTTATTTCTGGTTATGCCTTGAAAATAGAGCTTCAATAATGGTTTTGGGCGGAACAGCCGCTGGAAAAACAACAGCACTAAACGCCTTAACATGCCTAATCAAGCCTGGAAGTAAGATAATCACAATAGAGGAAACAGCGGAGCTCAACTTGCCGCATGAAAACTGGGTTTCGCTTATTGCCAGACAGAGCTACGGCTTGGGCGGAAGCAGCGTCGGCGAGGTAACACTTTTCGACCTCGTGAAAACTTCAATGAGACATCGCCCAGACATGTTAATCGTAGGCGAGGTTAGGGGTCAAGAAGCATATGTGCTTTTCCAAGCTTTGGCAACAGGCCATGGCGGCATGTGTACGATGCACGCTGAAAACTTGGATTCTGCAGTGAAGCGTTTGACGCAGAAGCCCATGGATATTGCGTCAGCTTATATTCCATTGATGAACGTTGTGTTATCGATCCAGAGGGTTCACTTAGTTAAAGGTAGCGAAAAAAAGGCTTATAGACGTGTAATGAATGTTAACGAAATCGCGGATTACGAAGATTACAGATGTGCTTTTAAATGGCACCCCACCAAAGATGAGTATTTACCTGCATTCGATAAAAGCATGATGTTATCTGCGATTTCTGAGCGTGTAGGTGCTGGCAAAAAGGAACTAATTGTCGAAATAGATAGACGTAAAGATGTCTTGCACTGGATGCGAGAACGCAACATAAGAAGTTACAAGGATGTAGCTGCAATCATTGCAGAGTACTATGCTAGACCAAAGCAAATTTATGAAAAAGTTCTCGCTGGGGAGGAGGTAAAAGTAATTGCCGTTACTAGAAACCCTTGAGGCATGGTCCTTCCGCCTCTTTGGAAGAGTGGCGCCTTCTTTCCTAAAACACGTTTTTGAGTTTAAGGATTACTTGGAAAGAGCAAAAATCAAGATTTACCCGAAAACTTATGTTTCGTTGATGCTCTTCCTTGCAGTGTTAACTCTTCCAGTACCCATAATATCCATAGTGATTCTGTATCTTTATGGTTTTATCCCAATAATCTTCTTGGTGCCGCTCCCATTTTATGTTATGATAGGATTTTTGTTAATACCAATTTCTCGAGCCAGTGAAAGAGCAAGTAACTTGGAGAGAGAGATGCCTTTTTCAGCTACATACGTTAGTGTTATGGCTTCTGGAGGAATCGCGCCTTACACGAGTTTTAAAAGGCTTGCAGAAGTTGAATTGATGCCCGCAATGAGGGGTGAAGCAAGAGAGATCATTAAAGATGTGGAAATCTTCGGAATAGACCCGTTAACTGCAATTGAAAACGCGGCAAAAAGAAACCCTCTAGATGTTTTCAGAGATTTTCTTGCTGGCTATGCTTCGACGGTTATTATTGGCGGTGATATTGGACATTTTCTTGAGAG
>CAYZEP010000042.1:0-9488 GCA_964477645.1 uncultured Candidatus Bathyarchaeia archaeon
CTATTGTTGCATCTGGGACATACGGGATTCCAGATGTTTTCGCTTCTAGTCATTGGTCTTCACTTCTGAAATGCTCTGATATATAAACCTTCCTCTTTAATTTAAGTCTTATGTTTCACAAGCTATGTAAAAAATTACACTCGGATGAAGTCAAACTACATAACGTTTAAATAGTAGTATGACATATGTAATATTGTTAGGCACGTCCGTTTCGCTTGAGAGCGGGTCTGAAATGCTCATTCACATTTTTCACCTCTCCGCTCTCTCTAGCATTCTATTGGTTTTGGCTGTCTGGTTTCTGCACTCAGTTAATCATTAATGATTAAAAAGAGCCTTCCAATGGTTCGAAGCTCTATGGAAAAAGTCCATAGTTTTGGCTTCGTTTCTTGTCGGTCATAGATTTAATCATAAATGATTAAAAAGAACCGTGTTTTAGGCTTCTTTTCTGCATTAATCACTTTTCGTTAGCAGTCGCCATAAAACTTATATAGTTGATTGTACATAGTTACCGCAAGACTTAAATAGAAGTGAAAAAACATGACTCGAAAATTTGAACCTATGATGGTTGACTCAGTTACAATGTCGAAGCTAAGAATTTTAAGTGAAAAAAGCGGTCATTCTATTGTGTTTTTGGTTAGGGAATTGTCGAAACTAGCTTCTATGATTCCGTCAACAGCAGACACTGTTAGCTTAGTGGTTTTGCCTAAGACTGAAACACGAAGCATTCAATTTATTGTTTTGCCCATTTTTTGCGGTTCTTTTGATTTGAAAACCGAAAATGAAGACATGGATAAAGCAATACGTGAAGACCTTAAGCGGAAAACTGAGAAGGTGTCTAAAGCATGACTACGTACATGATTTTTGTTGATTCGGAAAAGGCTTCTAGAACGCTTCCGTTTAACCTAGATGTTGAAGAGAGTGCTAAATTGGGTTGTGTCGTGGTTTATAGTCGCAAATTGAAGCGTAAACTGTACTTTAAAGAAGGTGACAAAACGAAAGACGGAACAGTTTTGATTCCGTTATCTAGAGAGGAATTAAAAGCCATTAATATTGAGGAATCAGTGAATGATGTTTTACTCCCGTTTGAAATTGAAGAATCTGCACAAAATGAAGGTGAATCAAACGATGAATGGGCGAAACGTAGAGCTAAAGAAATGCGTGAGGAAATGGAAGGGCATAAGGTAAACATGAATGATGTCGAAAGTGTGAAAAAAGGAAAAGAAATTCTGGAAGAACGTGAAGCAGAGTTAGAAGGTAAGCCTAGTCGTGAAGAGCTAGAAGTGGAATTGGAAGACAAAAAGGCAAAACTCGAAATTGTTGCAGAGAAAGAGCTAGAAAAACGCATGAATGCTTTAAACATTCCAGAAGCTCAGAGAAATTACTTTAGGGAAAACCCTAGCTCATTAAAAGCGTATGAAATGGGTAAAAGTCAGTTGCCATCACCAAACACACCTTTAAACGAAGCTCAGTTTGGAAATCCGACTAGCTCAATATGGCAAAAGCCTTTTGATAACTACGAAGACATGGTTCGAGCATTGAAAGAAGCCGAAAAACTAGGCGATGCTCAAGCTAAGGAAATTCTTAATCGGCTAATGCAAAAGTCACTTTTGGGTGCTAGAAAAGCTCAATTGGGAAAAGAGCCAGAGAATCAACCTAGCCTTAAAGAGATAACACGAAAAAAGAAACGGAGTGAGTAACCATGTCGGGAGAAGTTATGTTATCGTGCAAGTGCGGTTTGTTAAATGCGTCAACTGAAGAATTCTGTAAAAATTGCGGAAGGCGTTTAAAGCCAAAAAAACAAATTGTTGAAGAATGCGTAAAAAAGACTACGACACAAGTAGGCTTCTATGTTGATACACAAACCATAAGCCTAGAAGACATAAGAAAACTTTATGTGATTGACGTGACGTTTGAAATTGAGGCTAATCCGAAATATGCAAATTGGACTTTAACAAAACTAGCTAACGGAAAAGTCTTTTTGTTTGACGGAAGCATGGTGCAAGAAATAGAAGCTAACGATGTTGATTTTAGCGGTCTTATTATAACAAAAAGTAAGCCAAAACGGCTAACTCAAACGGAAGCATTGGAATTAATAAAAAGCGGAATTCCGTTCTTCGACAGTCCACAACTTGAAAGGCAATGCGTTTTTTACAAAAAACAGTAGGTGATAAAAAGATGGTTGACAGCGAAGTCCTAGAGAAACAAAGAAAATTTCTGGAAGAGCTAGAGAAACGAAAGAAGCGGAAAACTAAGGCTATTGAAGAGAGTAAACAAAACCCAAAAGATGGCGAAGTTATAAAAACTATTCTGGAAACGATTGAGAAATTGGATGAGGAAAATGAAGAGGAAATTGAAAATTTGGAGATTTTAGAACGGTTTTTGCCAATGCTAGCTGAAGTTATCAAGTACTTACAAAAAGGTGTATTAGTCTCTGTCATCTTCAACATGGAAGACAACGGCGACATAGGCTATCGCATCATGCTTAGCGGTGACACGGAAGGTTAAAGTCATTTCGGTGACATGCATATGAAGGACAACCTATTTCCCCTAGGTTCAGCAATAGAGAGGTTCTGTCTTCACTCTCCTCTCTATGTCCAGATGCAAAACTTTCAAGGTGAAATAGATGGCTTACAAGTTGACCGCACTAAGCCTAAGCCTAGGAGAAAACGTTCTACATGCGTTCATTGCGGTAAGGGGTTCATTTCGGTTTTACAAACCAATGGGTTCTACACTAGCTTATGCGATAAGTGTTATGAAGAGTTAGCTAAAAAACATGGATGGCGAATGCGACATGCCTAAATTTTCTTATTGTGAGTCATGCGGAAGAAAATCAGCTAGGAATTATAACACGTATATAGACCATGAAAAACGTGTCTTGTGTGAGTTTTGTGCAGAACGTGAACGAAAATTAAGAGAAGAACGCATGGCTAACGAAGTTAGAGGTTATAGGCTACACTACTGTAAAAGGTGCGGTTTAAAAATCAGTAATCGTGCATATGAAAAGTTTAATGGTTACTGTTCGACATGTTTTGAGTTTCTATTTCCAAAATTAGGGGAAATCATGAAACGTTGCGTAGTTTGCGGTTCAGAGTTTGTAGCCTTTCGAAAAGATACAAAGTTTTGTTCCGATAAGTGCCGAAGCCTAGCGTATTACCGTAGCCAAAAGCGTGAATGTCCTTATTTTGGTGACGTGAAGTTATGAGGAAAATCAAGTGTAGCAGATGTCATCATTACCGACTTGTTGATGACAACTATCGCTATAAAGAATGTCCTAGATGTCACGAACGAACCGTTAAGCGTATAAGCAAAATCAAGACTTATCCGACTACACCTAAGTTTGACGCTAGAGAAATTTTCAGTTTTCCGTCATGGAGAGAGTTTGTAGCTACACAAAAAAGATGGTTTAAACGCAAACATTTCAACAAAGAAACGCTGGAAAAACTGCGTAAAGAGTACAAGTTTAGAAAAGAGCAGTTTTTCAAAGACAATGAAGCTAAGCTAGAAAAGTTAGCTGAAATCTTTCACACTAGAGAGTACCCGATAAAGTCGAAGGAATGCTTAGACGTTCGGCAGATGGTTTTAGAACGTTTTCACGAAGGTAAAGAATGGGATGTTTTTAAGTGGAATAGTCACGTTTCTAGCTGTGAATCATGCAACATGTTCACGGTAGCGTGTAAGCGAGGCGACTTCTATGTAGAGTCGCCAATAGAACCACAAAAAGAAGAAGGCTATTGTAGTCTTGAAGAATGGAAGGCAAACATGGACGTTTTTCGTGAAGCCTCTAACACGGAAGACCCGATAGATAGAGCAGAACGTAAAGCCTATCCAAACCTTAAATCATGCTGTCCTAACTGTGGTACTCAGCTAATTAACGACAAATGCCCAAAATGTCAACAAGATTAGCAATAACAAAAAACAAATAAGACTTCTTTATTCTTTTATTGTGGAGAGAAATGGTTCAAAGTCTGGAAATTGAAAAGCCTCTTGACATTGGATATAAACGGATTTGTAATTGTCCCCCTAAAAATCTGAATTGCCTTAATGGTAAAGAGTGGATTCAGAGTCAAGTAGCTATTTGGGAATTTTTCTATGAGAAACGTGATATTAGAGATAAGAACATTCATCCAGCAGTTTTTCCAATTGGCTTACCTAAGAAATGTATTGAGGTATTCACTCATAAGGGAGAGCTTGTTTTAGACCCGTTTGTAGGAATTGGAACGACTTTACTAGCCGCTCAAGACCTTCATAGAAACGCTGTCGGTTTCGACTTGAAAGAAGAATACGTTCAGTTTTCAAAAACAAGACTTGCACAGACAAGATTTGGCACTCAAACACAACAAATAGCGATTTGCGATGAAGCTCATAACATTCCAGAGTATCTAAAAGAGGAAACAGTCGCTCTGTCTGTCACTTCTCCGCCTTATGCTAACATGCTCAATAGACCGAGAAAGAACAAGAGCATGAGAGGTAACTTACGCCAAAATGAGCATTATCTGAAGGTTCAGCAATATTCAAAAGACCCTAGAGATTTAGGCACTATGGACGCTCAAAAATATGCTGACACAATAGGAGAAATTTACAAAGGCATTTTACCCTTAATGAAGAGGAAAGGACATTGTGTTATTAATTGTACAGATTTATGGTGGGAAAACAAACGAATCCCAATTCACGTTTATGTTATTGAGGCTCTGCAAAAAGTGGGATATGAGTTAAGAAACATCATCATCTGGGATAGAAGGAATCTAGTCAATAAAGTCGGAATTTTCGGTTATCCTAGCAACTACATTACTCTAGGAACAACGTTTGAATACATCCTAGACTTTTGGCGACCAAGCTAAGGCAAACGCCCGTGCTGAGTGAAATAAAGCATGTCTTGAGCGAATTGAGTGTTAGGTCTGAAACGGCTTCCTCTATACTGCATTTGGTTCATAGTCGAAGGTGGAATGTAACAATATCCTCTAGTGCTTAGACATTGGCTATCTATCACTTCAACGTTAGACTGAGTGAATTCAGAAGGCGAATCGAAAAATCCAAACATAGAATCGCCATCAAAAGCTAAACCTCTCGTTCCTCTTTCTCTTAGCTTAACGTTTTTGACTTCTACTCTATGTTTTGCTCTCTGGTTCTGAACATTTGGAGAGTACACAATAATATCGGTTCTTTCTCTTTTTCGCTGATAATGTTCATTTTCCCTTAGTCCTATTCTTATCAATTCTCTTTCAGCACACAATTCCGCTATGTTTCCGCTTACGACTTGAAACGTTTGGCTAACCCGTCTTGAAGCCTCTTCCATAAAATTAGCGTATTCGACATCATCAGCAGTAATAGGCTCAAGCATCTCTTCCCTTAATCTTCTCTTCATTTCGTTCGGAATGTCTGTTAAAGTCATGCGAGAAAGAAAAGCATCAACCTTAGACTCATAGTATCTTCTCTTGTAATTCAACATTAGTTGATACGTCAAACCATGTATTCGATTCACGTCTGCCGAGGGATTTGACCGATTAGCCTCTTGCACCAAATCTCTAGCAGAGGGAATAGACGTTTTAAGTCACCCTTCATTAATTAGAAAATTCAGTTTATAACATTTGGTTCTATAACTATCTTCTATTTCATTTTTCTATCACAATTTTTAGGCTAGTTTCAACATTAATACTCTTGAGCGAAAGCAAATAGAGAGGGAAAATGACAATGCTTGACAAAAAACAGAGTCAACGTACGGCGTTCAAATCCCACCCCGCCCGCCATAAACAATATGGCTAATGAACTTTGCGCAAATCATTTCTATCAGTCATTAATTAAGGTTGGTAGTTTATGTCGGAAGTCGCGAGGGAATGTGATTTTTGACTATTTGGAAGTCTTGGCCGTCGACTATTCCGTCGTCGTTTAAATCAGCGTTCGGATTCCAGTTTGGACTGCTTGGTGTTGAGGGTATTGCTCTTTTGACAAGTTGGAAGTCTTGCCCGTCAGTCACGTAATCCCCATTAACATCTCCTGTACATGAGACCTTAACTACGCCATACACAAACGTGTTGTCATCTGTGTTTGCTTCACCATCTACTGGCGTTGCATTGACACTCAAGACATGGGCACAGGAAAAACCTGAGGTGTTCCACGAAAAAGTGATTGTTGTGGAATTTTTTTCTGTCAAAATGACAGATACTGTTTGGATGGAGGTTGTATTTGCGTAGGCTGTAACATTGAAGTTTTCGGTATTGTTGCCATAGTTGAACATTGTTACATTGATTCGTAAGACAAGTCCTTGTTCAATTACAGTCTTTGAGGCAATTACACTCGTTATTCCTATGTCATGTGAAGCCCAAGGATGCAGTTTCATGAGCGGGTATCTGTCGATATTGTCTTCTTCAATAATACGAGATATGTCTCCTATGCCGTCACTACCAGTCTCATTCTGGTAGGATCCATGATAGAAGTCTACGCCAGTATAGCTACTCCAGTAATTCCCTCCAGAAGGATACCCGTCATCCCACAAATTGTTGTGGGACTTAAGAGCATAAGCATGTTGTAGATTTTCCAGAAAGTTGTTGCTGAGGACGCTACTGTTTGAAGAGTCATAAAGAAAGATGCCAAGCGAGTTGACTTTGATGTTGTTTTTGGAAATGACGCTTGAGGAGTTGATGAGAAACATGCCGTAGCGGTCGTTTCCCATTATGCTGTTGCTGCTCATGTTGTTGTTGGAGGAGAGGTCAAGGAAGATGCCATCATTGTTGTTTGTTATGTTATTTTCGGAAATGACATTGCTTGAAGAGCCCAAGAGTCTGATGCCAACATCATTGTTCTCGATGTTGTTTTTGTATATGTTGTTGTTTGATGAGTTTTCAAGCCAGATGCCAACCGAGTTGGTTGTTATGTTGTTCTCTGATATGCTACAGTTTCTAACATGTTGAAGCCCTATGCCACTATCCGGAGGAACCGTGGTTTCTTTTCCGCTTTTTCGTATTACGAAGCCCGTTATGGTGATGTTATCTGCAGTAACTTCTATAACGTTTCCAACGTAACCGCCATCGATAATCGCCGTTTTCATGCTACCGAAAAGCGACACTGTCTTATTTATGACCAAGTGTTCGTAGTATACTCCTCTCCTAACAAAAATTATGTCTCCCACGTTTACATGATTGATGGCTTCTTGTATTGTTGCGTAATCTCTAGGGACTATTATTGTTCCGGGCGGAAGCATTTCATACGCGCCGTCATTTAGCGTATGCAAAATCAGATTAGCGTTGATATCTATGAGTTTCGTGTAGAAGGGATTTTCGTCCTGCTGTAAGAAGTGGATACTGCAGCTTAGTGGTTTAGTGTCGTTTTTTATGAGTGTGAATCGAATTTGGCACATTGTCCCATAGGTCACGTTAACATGCTGAAAGGGAGAACCTAGTTTTATAGTGTACACACAAAACACGTTGCTGTCGGTTATTGTTAAACCTAATAGCTCAGTGTACGCGCCGAAGATATTATCGGGCGGAATTATTATATCAGCTGTTCTGTTTATTATTAATAACTCTGGGTCCCAGGACATGCTAATTTGCCAGGTAGTTAGGAATGAAACATTTGTTACTGTTATGTTAGCTATGAATGAACTGTTAATAGGTGTGGCCGTTGAGAACGTGAACTCGTTGCCTCCAGTCACAGGGTTGACTACGCCTAACGTTGTTTCACTTGCTTTTACGTCCTGAATTTTAAATTTCACGGCTAACAAGCTAATGATAGCAACCACAATAAAGAGAGTCGATGCTATTCTCCTTAGCAAATCTCCCTTCCCCCTAAACACATAGTAGTATGTCCCACTTCAAGATAAAACTTTGGACGCATAGGTCTCCCGAAGCGTATTACAGACATGTTTTGATTTTTGTCACAAAAAACTGTCATGCCCATAAGAAAAATAGGTGCAAACCAATTCCCTTGGTTTCCTAATCTTTCTAAGAACGCACGAGAATCTTTGAAAATGAACAGAGAGCAAAACCTTTCTACTTTTGGATTCCACCTGCCCATTTTGAACTTTGTCATGTTTTCTTGTAAAAGGTTTGTAATAAATACAATGACTGTTTATTAGTTATGGAACAATATTTCAGAAGCTTTTTATTTTAAAAGTGCTAATAAAACTATTGGGTTGCGAACGTTTTCAGCTTATTCTGAAATGAGTTCGCAATTTAAACGTGAATAAAAAAAGGAGAAAGGAAGGAGAGAAATTGACAAAGATTAGTACAGGCAAAACTATCGCACTACTGCTTTCAGCTTTACTGTTGACTTTACCCTCACTTTCCGTAATAAACGTTAGCAGTGCATCCCCAACGACTCTATACGTTAACCCGTCAAGCCTTGAAGTTTTAGTAGGTTCACCTTTCAGCGTAGATGTTGATATCGACAGTTTCTTTGACGTCTACTACTTCGGAGTTATTTTGACCTTTGACAACACTAGCATTGTAGCCGTTGATGTGGGAGTCTATGCCCCATTCTCAGTCGTTTATATGGAAATTGGGTTGGACTACATGCTAATAGAAGGCGTGGGAGGTCCAGTGACGCTCAATGCGGAACTAGCCTACTTCAAATTTGAGTGCACGGGAGTCGGAGAAAGCGTTTTACACATAGCTGACTACTACCTTGCAGATCCAACAGGAGCACCTATAGTCGCAGATAAAATTTTAGATGGATATGTCGCACAAACCACGTGGTACTGGAAAGCTCCATACCCCGATTATACTCCAAGCGGTGTCCCAGATTTCGACCAGAAACAATGGGGTGAGCTAAATTGGACAAACCCGTTCCCACCAGTTGATACATGGAGCTATTGTGGACCAGTAGCGGTAGCAAATTCTTTGTGGTGGCTTGACTCAGAACATGAAACAAATCCAACACCTCCGCCGACCATAAATGATAGCTTCCCATTAGTCCAAAGCTACGCACCTGAAGATTGGGACGATCATGACCCGCAAAACGTTCCACCGCTTGTGGAAGATCTTGCTTTTCTCATGGATACTAATGGTCAATTGTCTGGTCGTCCACATTGCGGCACAGAAGTGCATGACATGACAATGGCACTTAATCAGTATATACACCGCCAAGGACTTGACTGGAAATTCTACGTTCACCTGCAGAAAGCTCCAGACTTCTTCTGGATAGAAGAGGAGATTAAAAAGTGCCAAGACGTAATATTGCTTCTAGGATTCTGGCAACTAGATGAAGGAGGCTTTTGGTGGCGCACAGGCGGCCACTACGTAACCGTCGCTGGCGTTGATTCTTACAACATGATACTTGCAATAAGCGATCCATACATAGATGCGGCAGAGATGGGGGCTCCGGGTCAAGTACTTCCACCGATCCCACATCCTCACACAGGTCCACCAGAAACACTTCACAACGACGCCACCTATGTTTCACACGACTTCTATTGGGTTGGGCAGTCTCCTAGTCCAGGCGGTCCTTGGGGACTACCAGATTATCCAGCAGAGTACGTTATCGACAATTTCGGCTCA
>CAYZEP010000042.1:9498-11677 GCA_964477645.1 uncultured Candidatus Bathyarchaeia archaeon
TGCCTGGATTCCCTATATATGTCGAAATAGAGTATGCAGTTGTTACTTCGTGCAAGACAGGTGTTGTGGCTTCAGGTTCAGAGGACGGTAACGTTTACGTTCATGATTTCTACGGAAGTCTGCTGTGGACATGGTTTGAAGAGGCTTATTGCGTGTCAGTTGCATTCGACAACGAGGCAAAATACCTAGCTGCTGGATGGAGATATTCGGATTATGGAATACTTAATTTCTTTGACGTAAACGCAGTAACTGGCGGAGGAACCAATCCACCCCTATGGAGTAAGAGCTTACCAATATCAGAAAGCTACAACGGAGGCTGGATGGGCAAAGAATCCAAATCGGTGGACACGAAATACAGCTATTACAACCAATGCTACATAGTAGCAGCAGCACATGACTATGGCTTAAATCTGTATGACCAATGGGGCAACCTGATATGGCAATACTTCGACGAAGAAGGACCAGAAACCATCGTGAGAATTTCGCAAGACGGTAACTACATAGTCTGCGCGGACTACCACTCGATGATACTTCACTACTTCTCACATCTAAAAGACGGAGTGCCTGGTTGGGGACCTGGAGATGGAATACCAGTGTGGAGTTTCGGTGGCGACATGAGTGAGTTCGCTGTGTACTGGATAGCCATTTCAGGCATCGGAGACTACGTAGCAGCGAGCGGCTGGTTCGAACCATATCCTCCATCCACACCACAATCCAGTGCGGGCGTCGTTTTGCTCGACAGAACAGGTAGCGCAGTTTGGTGGTACTCGCTTCCCAAAGGTGGTTACGTAAGAGTCGACATGCCATGTAATGGAAAAAGCGTAGTGTCTGTCAACGACGAGCCCAGTGATTCTCTGGGATGCGATCTTAACTACTTTAGTGACGGCGGTGACGGCTGGGACAGCGGAGATGGCACACCAGTGTGGAACTTCTGGCCAGACAAAGAAATTGGAAGCGGACAAACACCCACACACGACTTCTTCACTGTGGCAATTTCAGAGAACGGCGACTACATAGCAACAGGTGGAATACCCCAAAACACATACCTGCTACAGAATGACGGAACCCTCAAGCAAAAAATCGGCTTAATGCCAGGCGATGTCCAATCAGTCGACTTGACATTCTCAGGAAAGTATGGAGCATCAGTCGATAGGGCTGGGACACTATGGTTCTTCAATAAAGACACAGGATTCATGTGGGCTTGGGCAAGCCCATATCAAGCACCTTTCCGCTGCGTTGCTGTTTCGAAGATTTACCCATGCATGTTCCCATATCCAAACCATGACGTAGCAGTCATTAGAGTCGACCCATGGAAAACCGTTGTAGGAAAAGGAAAAATCTGCAAGATTAATATAACCGTAACAAATGAAGGAGATTTCATCGAAACTTTCAATGTCACCCTTTTCGCCAACGCAACGATGATCGGATCCCTAAAAGTTAACAATTTGGCTAATGGAATGTCTATTAACATCACCTTCGTTTGGAATACTACTGGTTATGCTAAAGCCTACATTATAAGCGCAGTGGCAGACATAGTTCAAGACGAAATAGATGTCTACGACAACACATTCATAGACGCCATAGTCAAGGTTTCATGTATAGGAGACCTAAACGGCGATTACATAACTGACGGGCAGGACTACCAGCTTGTTAAAAAAGCCGTGCCCTCAAGCCCAGGCAGTCCAAAATGGAATCCAAATGCGGACTTGAACGACGACGGCATAGTCGACGGACAAGACTTCCAAATAGTCAAAAGAGCAATACCATCAGCAGACCCATAACCCCCTTTTTCTTTTCGTTAAATGATCCAAAAAGCAAAGCCAACTTTTGAAACTTCAGTAAAGTCAAAAACGAACATGAACAGCTACCGCTTGCACTCATAACGTTTTCTTCTGTACATTGCGACTGCTAGTAATAATGTTGCAATCATGAATAGAGGCAGAATAGCAAATGGATCGAATTCGGGTATTGTCGTTGTTCCGCTGATTTCAATCTTGTGTTCGCTGTGGGTGTAGTTTATGTAAAGATATTCGTATGTCTCGTTTGAGTAGTGCAGTTCCTTGACTTGTGGATAGACAATCATTTCTCCATTAAACCTTACAACATATGAACCATTAATCAAAACCTTTGGAATGCAAATCCTACAAAAACCCTGAGTTCCAGTTTCTTCAGTAACGTT
>CAYZEP010000043.1:0-11408 GCA_964477645.1 uncultured Candidatus Bathyarchaeia archaeon
GGGACCCACCTGATCCCATTCCGAACTCAGAAGTTAAACCGCGCTCCGTTTCCGGCTGTAGTGTGGTCTTCGGCCACGCGAACCCGGAAAAGTTGGCAGCCCCACTTAACAATTGGCATATCAATTTGGAGTGGAATTACCTAAGATTTATAACTAAGCATTGATAGTTTTTCGAGAGGTGAGTGAATTCGTGAATGAATTAGCCGCTATGTTCACGTTGCAAAATAAATTGTTGCAGTTTCCTGGAGGCGACATATTCTCACAGATTCTAACATTAGTTTTTTACGGCTTTTTCTTCGTTTTCTTATTTTATGGACAAAGAATCCAATTACATGTAATGCTTAGAGAAGTTGAAGGCTCACTCTACAAACTGAAATATATAAAAGATGAAGGACGAAAAATCGCAATAGAAACAATTAAAGAAATTGGAAAGCCGCAAACAGACCCATCGGTTAGGGTTGACAGATTTTTGGAATACTTTACAATAGCACCGCAAAGCCTTGACCCAGCAGGTTTAGTTTGGAAACTTGAGCACATACTTGACGTGAGGGATGTACGTTTTAAGGATGAAGTAAAGATGATGGCGCCTGCGACAGACGAGACCCAAACATTCAATTTGGAAAACACTCTTGAAGCAGCAATGGCGCTAAACTACATCTACAAGGTGATAAGACACTTCTATTTGCTTGGCAAAAAAACATTAAGCCTTTACGTTATAATGCAGTTACAAATGATATTACCACTTGTTATGCGAGAAGCAGAAGCCTACGCCAACGCATTAAAGGCTTTCGCGTCCGGTCAGCCGATAGGCGACGGGGCTGGTGCATTGGTAGCAGCGAAATTCATGCATGGGTATGAAAAAAGGAAAATACCTAAAGACTGTGTTGTTGCAACCGTACCAATAGAAGGACGCACCGCGTATGTGATAAAAGCTGAAGGTCCAGGAGGAAACGTCGGCAGAACAGGAGACGCGATAAAAACGATTATTGAAGAAAATGAAGGAAAAATTGCCACAATAATCATGATTGACGCTGCTATGAAGCTCGAAGGCGAAGAAGTCGGTGAAGTAGCTGAAGGTGTTGGAGCAGCCATAGGCGGACCTGGTGTTGACCAGTTTAAAATTGAAGAATCCGTTCTAAAATATCGCATTCCAATAAACGCAGTAATAATCAAAGAAGACATCGGCGACGCAGTTTCGCCCATGCGTAAAGAAATCTTTGACGCGACTGACAAGACTGTCGAAAGAATAAAACAGGTTATTTTAGAAAGAACCAAGGAAGGGGACAAAGTGATAATCGCAGGAGTAGGTAACAGCATTGGTATTGGACAGTAGGAGATGGGTGAAATGATTAGAGCTTCACCACCCACGACAACTAGAGTCTCGTCATTCGTGCTGATGATAATATTCATAACCCTAGCGTTGTCATTGACAGCTCTTGTTCTCGCGGTTCAAGCCTATTATGCCAATCAAACGGAAGCTGCAGGATATCTAATACTAATAGGATTCTTAGGAGCAGCCTTGTCCACATACGTGCTGCTTCAAACAAGACGGAGACTATTACGCTTGAGAATTCAAGCTCCATCAATAACAACGACTATTGAGTGCAGAAAATGTGGTTTTAAGAGTGTCAGAGAGTTCAAGCGTGGCGATTACATCTTTGAGGAAGTTGAACCGTGCCAAAAATGTAACGAGAAAATGTTGATAACAGCAATTTACAGAGAAGTTAAGGAAAAAGGAAAAGAAGGAATCGCTTCCTAGGTTAGCACAACGCATCCATCTTCAACTATCAAAACTGTGTGCTCAGCCTGAGTAACTGGTTTTCTGCTCACTTCAATGAATACAGGATAGCCCATGAGGGCTTTAGATGACAATAGTTCCTGAAAGGCTTCACGGTAATACTTTTCAGGTAGTACGTCTTGCAGCCAACGTTCAGCAAAAGGCAAGGTTTTAAAGTTTTCCTCAATGTACTTTAAAAGTTGCTTTGCATAAGGGTTTTTTAGTGATTTAGATTTAACAAAACGGAAAATAGTAACTTTTTCGCTGTTTTCAACTCTGCCTACAGCGTCTGAAAGAGTTACGAAGGGTTCAATGGCGTACGTTTCACCAAATTTAATCTTTGAAAAAGACACTTGTGATACATTGGGTATGGAAGTGCCAGCGTGCACAAGGTATCGTCCAACTTGATGCCCAGTTAAGTTTGAAATCGGTTTGAAACCGCGAGATTTTATGCTGCCTTCGATTATTGCGCCTAGTTTTGATGTGGACATTCCAGGGTGGATGTTGTCTATGGCTGTTTTCAAGGCTTGTTCTGCCGTGTCTGTGAGACTTTTGTATTCTGGGTTAAAGCATATTGTAACTGCAGTATCGGTCACATAGCCATCCACGTGAACGCCAATGTCCACTTTAACTACGGATTTTTCTGGAATTCTTCCTTTATCGTTTGGTGGAGACGTGTAATGTGCTGCTATCTCATTTATCGAAACATTGCATGGAAAAGCGGGTTTTCCACCCTTTTTCCTTATAAGCCTCTCCGCTTTTTCGCAGATTTCAATTATTGACATATCTTCTCGCACAAAACGTTTCATTTCTTCACGTACTTCACGAAGAATTTTTCCAGAAAGCCTAAACTTTTCTATGGCTTCCTCACCGTAATTGTTCATCAACGTCACACTTTATTTTTATTAACCTAACCATACTATTATTTAAAAGGTTTAATGATGAGGTGGAAGAATCGGCTAGAATAACATGGTTTGGACATGCCACATTCAAAATCGAAATGGCGGACAAGATTGTTTTAATTGATCCATGGCTTGACGGAAATCCAACCTCTCCAGTAAAGGCGTCGGAAATAACCAGAGCAGACATAGTTTATGTTACTCATGACCATGGCGACCATTTAGGTGACGCATTCAACATATGCAAGAGAACAAACGCAACCTTTGTGGCTGCAGTTGAGCTTGGCGATTACGCGGAAGAAAACGGCGTTAAAAACGTTGCTGGATTAAACATTGGCGGAAGCGTAGAAATCAAGGGAGTGAGGCTGGCTATTGTTCAAGCGCTTCACACTGCTTCCAGAGGAACACCCACAGGAGTTATAATTGAAGGTGAAGGCAAAACAGTTTATCACGCGGGGGATACAGGACTCTTCGGGGATATGCACTTCTTCGGAGAATTCTACAAACTTGACTTGGCTTTGATTCCTATAGGTGGCTACTATACTATGGGTGCGAAAGAAGCAGCAGAAGCGGTTAAACTACTTGAGCCAAAAGCGGTTATTCCAATGCATTACAAGACTTTTCCAGTTTTGGCACAGTCGGCAGACGAGTTTGTGAAGAATGTTAGAGAGAAGGCGCCGAAAGTAAAAGTGGTGATGCTAAGGCCTGGGGAAAGCTACCAGTTTTAGCTTTATAGACGCTTGGAGTTTCTTAGATGTTTTTTAGGCTACAACTTTAGCGTTTTATGTGGAATTTTTCCACTATGTTTTTTGCTTTTTCTCGTTTTTTCTGATGTTCGGCAAGGAATTTGTTGATTCTTTCTGTTAGGTCGGTTTTGCATTCGCCGCATAGTATTTCGCCAGTTTTGCATCGTTTTTCCCTTTCAGCGAGTTTTTTGTCATTTTCTTCGAATAGATAGGCGAAATACTGGAAGATTGTGCAGATGTTGGAATCTGCCCCAGTTTTTCTTTGCTCTGCCGCTGTTCCCTTACCACCAGTGAAGCCATTCCAAATTTTACGCTTTACCACCTCTGGCGAGTCTGTAGTGAATATGGACGTTTCAGGTTCTGAAGAACTCATTTTTCCGCCTATTCCAAGTCCAGGCAGGAAACGGCAGTGGATTTGGGCTGGTTTGTAGTAGCCGAGTTTCTGAGCTATGTCGCGGGTTACTCTCCAATATGGGTCTTGGTCTATGGCTGCTGGAATAAGCGCTGGAACATTTTCACCAGTCAGTTTCGCGTGGATGAAACATGGCACTGCTTGAATGGCTGGCCAGAAAATCCAGCCTATGTTCGTGCTATCTTGGAATCCGAAGGTCGCCCTTGCGGTAGAATAGGTTATGCGTTTCGCAACTTCTAAGGCAATGTCATAGAGCAGATCAATGTCTTGCACATCAAAAATTATGAACGTGTTTTCTGGTTTAAAGCCTAAAGCGATTAAGTCCAAAGCATTATCATAACCAAAATTCTTCGTTTCCTCAAGTTTCAGTTCATCTTCTACCACAAATTTTTCATCATCGGTCATCTGAAAATAAAGTCTAGTATCAAATTTGTCTTGCAGATGTTTCGTGAAAATCCACGGGATGAGATGCCCTATGTGAACTGGACCAGATGGGCCTCTACCAGTGTATAACACGAATTTTATTCCTTTTTCGTACAGGTCGAGGACAGCGTCTAAGTCGCGGTGCGAAAAGAATAGTTTTCTTCGAAGCTGAGGGTGAAGCTCACCAGTGTGCTTTGCTATTTTTTGCAGCAGCTCTTTTGTTACAGGTTGGGTGCCGAACTCGCGTATTAAACGTTCATAGTCGACCTTGCCCTTAACTTCCCATGGAGTAACAACCATCTCATTTTTCTCTTTGTCAACCAAGCGTATGCCACCTATGCATTTTAGCTCCTTATACAATTCATGAAAACCGTATTAAATTTTGTGTGCGCAGAAGCTCCAAAAAAGCTTTGCAGCGTCGAGTGGGAATAAGCTATAAATATTGTTTCTGCATTTCTGGTTGTTGACGGTGAAGTGATGCCTCGCCAATTTACGTAAAAGAGCGGACATTTTCTAAACAAAAGATAGCGAGGAACACGCATACTTTTATTAAAACTAGCACAACTACATTACCAAAATTAGCTAATCACATTCATGAAGGGAAAAGCCATGGTTGAGCTTAGAGAACAAGAACGCAAAACGCTTCTAGCAATAGAAAGACTAGGCGGAAAAGCTTCAGCGGAACAAGCGATAAACGAAAGCGGATTGTCTAACTCGGCAATAATGCGCGCTGCCTTGACATTGCAAGAGAAAAAACTCGTGAAAATAAAAGAGAGAAAACAAACTATTGTAGAGCTTAACAACGAAGGAAAACTCTACGCTGAAAAACAGCTACCTGAACGCAGAACTTTAAATGTGCTGCGCGCCAAGGGCGGTAAAATGACGATAGCAGGCATTTCACGAGAGTTAGCTTTTCCTCCCGGAATTATTCCTTTAACATTAGGCTGGTTAGTGCAAAAAAATTGGGCCGCCATAAATGAAAAGGAAGGCACAATTAGCCTAACAAAATACTCATCTACTCAGAAACCTCCCAAAGGCGATGACGAGAAGCTCCTAACACTTTTAGCAGAAAAAGGCACTGTTATCGCTGAAGAGCTTGACAAAAGTCTTCAACAAGCCTTTACTACATTAAAACGACGTAAGCTCGTAAAAACTAAAGAAAAATCCATATATGAACTTGAACTTACAAGAGACGGCTGGAGACTAATCAAAAAAGGATTAGAAGCCGCTGAGGAAGTAAGCCAGCTAACGCCAGAACTTATCATAACAAAGAAGTGGCGAGAAACAAAACTGAGAAAATTCGACGTTACAGCACCTGGACCCACTGCTTACATAGGCAAAGTTCATCCATTGCAACAGATTATACAGCGTGCCCGCGAAATTTTTTTAGAATTAGGATTCACGGAAATTCGCGGACCCCTCGTTGAAACTGCCTTTTGGAATTTTGACGCTTTATTTCAGCCTCAAGACCATCCAGCAAGAGAGATGATGGACACTTTCTATTTGGCTAATCCTAAGGCAGGACGATTGCCGTCTAAAAATGTTGTGAATGCTGTCGCTAAGGTGCATGAGAACGGTTGGATAACAGGCTCTAAAGGTTGGGGTTATAAGTGGAGTCCAGAAGAAGCGAAAAGGCTTGTTTTGCGGACGCACACCACGGCTGAAACAATAAAATATCTTTCACAGCACAAGAAGCCGCCTATAAAAGTGTTTTCGGTGGACAGGGTTTATCGAAATGAACAGGTTACATACAAGAATATTCCTGAATTCCACCAGATAGAGGGTATAGTTGTTGACAAGAATGTAACCCTTAGAGACTTGATGGGAACTTTGAAAACCTTCTATGCAAGATTCGGATTGAAGAAAGTGGAGTTCTGGTCATGCTACTTCCCATACACAGAACCATCAGCCCAAGCCATGGTTTATCATCCAAAACTTAAGAGTTGGATTGAGCTTTGCGGAATGGGCATGTTCAGACCAGAGGTTTTGGCTCCCATGAACATTAAGTATCCAGTACTCGCCTGGGGAGGCGGATTGGAGCGTCTGGCTATGATTGAACTTGGTTTAGATGATATCAGAATGCTTTATGGCAACCGTTTAGAATGGCTCAGGAGGACACCATTATGCCAGTGATTACGCTTTACACAGAAAGATTTTCCAAGTTTATGGGCAGGAAAATCACGGTTGAAGACATGACCAAGCAGCTTCCTTGGATTGGCTTCGATTTAGAGGAAATAGGCGACGATTACGTTAAGGTTGAATATAACCCAAACCGTATCGACTTTTGCAGCTACGCTGGTGTTGCCAGAGCTTTAAAGGGTTTCATGGAGTTGGAAACAGGGCTACCAGAATATCGGGCTAAAGAGCCGAAAACTACACTTATCATAGATAAGGCTGTTGCTGACGTTAGACCTTTCATGCTTGCCGCTTTAATTCGCAACATAAAACTCGACGAGGACGCTGTTGTTGAATTAATGGATATGCAGGAAGACCTCCACTGGGGAATCGGTAGAGATAGGAAAAAGGCTTCCATAGGCATTCATAACTTGGACGTTGTTAAACCGCCTTTCACTTTCACAGCCGTCGAGCCCACAAAGGTGAAGTTTGTTCCTTTAGGCAAAACTGAAGAGATGAATTTGAAAGAAATTTTGGAGAAACACGACAAGGGCATGGTCTATAGCCATCTTGTAGACTGGGCACCCAAATACCCATTATTGATTGACAGAGATGAGGCTGTTCTTTCAATGCCGCCTATCATAAATGGAGAACTGACACGAGTAGACGCTAACACAAGAAACCTGTTCCTAGATGTTACAGGCACCAGCTACGAGGCTGTTGAAAAAAGCTTGAAAGTGCTAACCACTGCCTTAGCAGATATGGGCGGCACAACAGAGAAAGTTAATGTTAAGTACCCAGACCGCAGGGTGATTTCACCCAATTTAGAACCTGAGAAAATGAAGTTGAGAGTTGATTACGCCAATAAGCTTCTCGGTTTAGAGCTTTCGGAGACAGATGCCATAAAGTGCCTACAAAGATGCAGGCTAGATGCACAAAAAGCAGATAAAAACGTCTTGGAGGTTTCATTCCCACCTTATCGAATTGACATACTGCATGAAGCAGATTTGGTTGAGGAAGTTGCCATAGGCTATGGATATTATAGGCTGAAGCCCACCATCCCAGCCGCCGTGACTGTCGGGGAACAGCATCCAGCACATAGACTCGCAAATACTGTACGCCAGATTATGGTAGGCTTGGGATTCTTGGAAGTCATGAATCTCACACTCACCAATGAACGCCTCCATTACCAGTTTATGCGAATGAAAGAAGAAAAACCAATTAGTCTCGCCAATCCTGTTTCAACAGAATACTCCATAATGCGGCAAGCTTTGCTGCCTGGGCTTATGAACAATTTGGTTGAAAACAAGCATGAAAGTTTCCCGCAGCGACTTTTCGAAGTGTCAGACGTTACAAAAATCAACACAAGACTGGAGACAATGTGTGAACGAAGATTACACATGGCTGCTGTTTCATCACATTCCACAGCCAACTTTACAGAGGTAAAGTCTTTTGTGGAAGCCTTGCTTGCTAACTCTGGCATGAAAAAATGGCAGATTAAGGAAGCTAAAAATCCAAGCTTTCTGGAAGGCAGAACAGCCGCGGTTTACATCAACAGCAAACGTTTAGGCATTCTAGGCGAAATTCATCCAGAAGTCTTAAACAACTTTGAACTGGAAAACCCTACAGTCGCATTCGAAATAGACTTGGAGCCGCTAATAAAATAGGAAAACTTTTTGGATTTAATAAGGGGCTGGACTGCTTTAAACACATCCTCTAACTCATCTTATTTTCCGTCGCAGAAAACCTAGAGGATAGGGTCTGTATTGGTTGATTTCAGCGCCAATAGCATGAAAAAAACCTAGGAGAGGTATCAAATTTAGCTATACGAAACGCTTCAAAATCAGTGTTCAAAACTCATAGGATAGTAATGTTTAATTTTTCTGACACACTAAGCTATTTTTGGCGATGACTAATAAGAGCCCTTTGCGAATCCCACCGAAAAAATTCATGCAGACGGACCCAACGGAAGAAGCAAGCCCTCAGGCTTGTCTTGCTTGTGATGGCGGGTTTACCCAAGCATGAGACACGGTGGGCGCGGGCGCAACAATCCCATGCCGAGAGAGCTTAACTTAGAGGAGCGAAAGACTCTACAATGAAGTTAAGTGATAGGTTTCGTGGGAAACAAAAAACGCCCGCGAAACAACTTTTAAGGAAAAAAGTCAAAAGAGAGAGGAGGAACTTAAATCATGTCTCTGTCTCCTCACATAGAGCTAAAATGTCTTGCTGATGAATTACAAAATAACAGTCAAGAACTCAATAAGCAAAAACGCAGAAGAACTGTTTGGAGAATTCTGAAACTATTATTGATTGGATTTTTTATTGGTAAAGGCATAGATAAAAAAGTTTCAGAGCTTGAAATAGAAATAGAGTCAATCATAAAGCATCTGAAAGACTATATTTGCAAGGAGATAAGTGAAGTTAGCAAGGAAATTGAAAGTGTCAAATGCAGCGGCACTTATTGGATGCATGTTGATAAAGAACGAGTCATTTCAATCCTAAAATCTATCTATGCAGACCTTGCATATCTGCAGACAAACAACCTCCTGAAAGAAGATGTTATTTCTTCTGAGAGAAAAAAATTGGAAGAATATCAGAGATTTATTCTGAACTATAACAATGAATTCATCAAACAGCGAAAAATAGAGTATAACCATCTTTTTAATAAGGAAAATCTTTCATTTGATGAAGAACAAAAAGATGCAGTAATCATAGATGATAAATATAATTTAATAGTTGCGGGTGCAGGCTCGGGAAAAACTGAAGTTCTTATTACAAGAATTGCATATCTAATACAAAGAAAACCCAATACTGTTCCGTCGAAGCGAATTTTAGCAATTGCATATCAAAGGAAAGCCAAGGAAGAAATAGAACAACGCTTACAAGACCGCTACAAAATAACCGATGTCAACGTAACAACTTTTCATAAGCTTGGTAAAGATATTTTGGAAAAAACTGGTAGAAAAATTAGACATACCGACATTATAGATGAAAACAAAAAACATGACATTATAAAGGCAATTTTTGAAAAAAAGTTGAAGAACGACCCAGATTATTACAGTCTATTCTTACAGTATAGTAAAACGCTTCATGATGTTGAACAAAAAGAGATTTTCAAAGATGAAGAAGACAGTCTCACTTACATGCGCCATCGACCATATTTTTCAATAAATGGTACTCGTGTAAACAGCAGAGCAGAAAAAGAGATAATGGATTTCTTCCTAACACACAAGCTTAACGGCACCCCTATTGCAATAGAATACGAACCTAATGTTGGAGGTTTTAGACCAGACTTTCGTCTAGTTGAGTATGACCTCTATATCGAACATTGGGCACTGGACGAAAAAGGGCAGGTACCGAATTGGTTTAGACAATCTACAGAAAAATATAAGAAAACCATGGAGAGAAAAAAAGAATGGCTTGTTAGTGACAATAAATTGCTTGTTGAGACATTTGCATATGAATATTCTGAAAATAACTCTAGAGAGTTTATTGATTTGCTTAAGAACCGAGTAATAGCAAGGCTTCAACTAAAACATAATTGCAAATTTGAATTTACACCTATGACTTATGAAGAAATCGTTAGAGTTGCCTGGGGACTATATAAGAACCCAATCGACGAAATCGTTAATTTTGTCACGAATGCAAAGACGTATGGATTAACACCAGAAAAGATAATGGAAAAAGTACAAAATCAAAGATGGTCTCTCAAACAATTCGCCTTTGGTAATTTAGCTGTAAAGATATACCAAATTTACGAAGAAGAGCTACAAAGGCTGGAAAAGATAGATTTTGAGGACATGGTTAACAAGGCAATACAAGAGTTAGTAAACAACAGCAATCTCTATGCAGACATCTATGATCACATTTTAATTGATGAATATCAAGACATAAGTGCACAACGATATCTTTTAATTGAAAAATTACTTGAACGTAACCCTAAATGCAGGCTATTTTGTGTAGGTGATGACTGGCAAAGCATAATGGGATTCGCTGGTTCTAACCTTAGTTTTTTTGTGAACTTCGATAGGTATTTCACAAATCCAATAATCACAAAATTGTCGACCAACTATCGAAGTATAAAATCGATTGTTGATGCCGGAGCAGACTTGATAAAGAACAATGGACTAAATCAAATACAGAAATCAACACGGTCAAATCGAGACATCATAAAACCAATTAGAATCCTCAAATCTCCTCACAAAAGACAATTCGAGAGACGATATCATGAGCAAATTGTTGAAGACTGCCTAGATCGTGTTATTAGATATTTGCGAAGTGGTTGTGAACCTAAAGATATACTGATACTTACCAGATACATGCGTACACGTACTAATGGAGCGTATAAGTTTGTCCCATTAGTCCACAGGCTTATAGAAAGAGCTAGAGAAAGAGGTGTACAAATAGCCTTTGAACAGGTTCATGCGGAAAGCAAAGTTAGGTTATTGACAGTTCATAAAAGTAAAGGATTGGAAGCAAAAGCGGTCTTTATTTTTAATGTTATCAAAGGAATCTACGGCTTTCCTTGTGAAATTGAAGACTCTTCAATTTATGCCATTGCAAGAGAAAACTATCCTTCACAAGATCAAAAACAGGAAGAGCGCAGACTCTTTTACGTAGCAATGACACGCGCCAAAGATGACTTAATTATTTACACGTGGGAGCCGTTAAAAAGCGAATTTCTTCAAGAGATAAATAATCACTCATCCGAAGAACGTCTAAATTATTAGTGCATACTCGAATTTAAAGATAGACACAATTTCCTAGGATTTGCTAGAACCCTAATTCTTAAGTTTTACTTCTCTATACAACGTTAGAGAAGAGCTAGCGCTGGAAGGAAAACTACTTGGACATAGAAACAAAAATCGAACTAATTAAAAAACCCCCAACGGAAGAAATCCTAACAGAAAACGAACTAAGACAACTCTTGCAAACAAACGAGCATCCTGGGCATTACCAAGGCTTCGAAATCTCTGGTTTCCTACACCTAGGCAACTTCATCATTTCAGGCTTCAAAATAAACGACCTCCTAAAAG
>CAYZEP010000044.1:0-11280 GCA_964477645.1 uncultured Candidatus Bathyarchaeia archaeon
AACACTTGCCGAACGCCGTATTCAGTATAATAATGAAGTAACTCGTCAACCCACTTCAAAGCATACTCATTTGGCACTCCCACACCTCCGAAATAACCTGTTATAGTTTCTGGACCGCCTAAGTGAACGTTGATGGGTTTGCCATCTGGTCCAGGCATGGTGCCTTTTGTATCCAATGTTTGAACGTAAGAAGCACCTATAATCTGCATTGCAGCTGCAAAAGCAAGAATGTCATCATCCTCAACCTGCTCCTTCATGGAACGAACACGAATGTAGCGACCAGGCATGAGGTCTTGCTGCTTAATTGCCTTTTTTGCCTCTTCTATAATCCATGGGAAAAAGTTAAACGCACTAATTTCCAATGTGACAGCAAAAGACTCGTCAAACTTCATAGAATCCGCCTTTTTTCCCAAGATTTTTCTGTGGTATTCTGGTATGCTGATGAAGACTTCTTTGTCGCGTTGTTTAATGAGCCATTCAAGGTCTTTCAAAAAAGGTGATTTTTTCTTTTCTAGTCGGCTCACAAGATTCTCGAGTTTGCTGGATTCTTTGGCTTTGCAGTTAATTTCTTCAACACCGCCATATTTTTCGACAATTTTGAGCAAGCCATTTGTGAGAGGGTTGTCTTTTCTCAAAAGAAACTCATTAATTTCCTTCAAATTGTTTTCTTTGATTCTTAATTTTTCTCTAATGTTATCCAAAAAGGGCTTCCTCCATGTAGCAATGTGTTCGGTTTTCTCGCAATTTAAGCATTTTCGCTTAAGGTTTTCTTTTTAAGGAACCAGATGTATTAAAATGTGCTCTCCACTTCTCTCCTCATGCATTCACCTAACCAATTTTCGTAGCTAAATATCCTTAGAGAAACAATAGTTTTTCAGGCTTTTTCTTCAAAGCTTAAATGATATAAACGGTATGGTTAAAATAGCAAGGAGAAGATTCACTATGTTTAAGCCTGAAGGAATTTTACCTGCTTTGGTTACACCTTTTACAGACGATGGAAAGGCTGTTGATGAAGAAAGATTGCGAGTCTTGGTTAACCATTGCATCGAGTTAGGCGTTCATGGAGTTGTTCCATGTGGCACAACGGGCGAGTTTGTAAATCTAACAACAGAAGAAAAGAAGAGCGTCATAAAAATCGTTGTTGACGAGGTTAATGGGCGGGTTCCGGTGGTTGCTGGAACAGGGGCAAGCGGAACTGAACAAGCGGTAGAGATGACAAAATACGCGAGAGATGTTGGCGCTGATGCAGCCCTAATTGTTACGCCTTTCTACTTGAAGCCGACAGACCGCGGAATCTACGAACATTTCGATACAATAGCTAGCAATGTTGACTTGCCAATAATACTATATAACATTCCGCAATGCACGGGCTTACCATTGCCTTGGCAGATGGTTGAAGATTTAGCTCAGATTCCAAACATTGTCGGCGTGAAAGACAGCAGCGGACAATTAAGTTTCATTTTGGCTGTGCTGGAAAAAGTCAGAGACAAAATTAAAGTTTTATGCGGACACGACGAAGTAGTTGTTGCAGCACTAGCTGCTGGATGCTCAGGCGCCATACTTGCAAGCGCCAACGTCATACCCGACATATGGATTCAAATCTACAACCATGTGAAAAACGGTGAACTGCAAAACGCCCGCGAACTACAATATAAAGTGCAGAAAATAGCAAGAATAATAGCTGGAAGCGGAGCCGTAGGTACAAAAGAAGCCCTGAACATGATGAAAATCAAAGTCGGTCCAGTAAGAAAGCCGCTGAGCGTTGGAGGTGAACTAACATATGAGGCTAGAGAAGAACTGCGGCTTGATTTGGAAAAAATTGGCAAAATAACTCCCAAACCAGTAACATTTGAAATTGCTGAAAAGCCCATAGAAGAACGCTTCATGGCAATAAACATAACACCCGAAACTATAAAGGACTTCAAACTTCGAGTAGGCGAGGCATTAGCTGGACAAGGCGCAGAAGTAGCACACATAGACCTCCTCATCGGAAAGAAAGACGGTCCAGTTGGTGAGGCATTTGCAAAGGCTAAAGCGGCGCCAACACGAGGGCACGAACCACTATTGGCTATTTTGGAGCCGAACTTATCAGTTAAACCCGTAACCCTGATAGTTCCAACAGTCACGATTACGAGTATGCGTCAGGCCAGCATGATTTATGGACCAGCCCAAACAGCAGTGGCAAAAGCAGTCATTGACAGTGTTGCGGATGGAACAATTCCAAAGGAAGCTGCTGAAGAACTGATAATCATCGCGAACGTGTTTGTCCATCCAACGGCTGTTGACAGACAACGCATCTACATAAACAATTACAAGGCAATGCGCCACGGCATCCGCAAAGCGATAGAAGGTAGACCAAGCATTGATGAGCTAATAGAAAACAAAGACCGTTCAAAGCATCCTTTCAAGTACACACCGTAGTGAAGACTGTTGCAAACTCAAAAAATAGTGGAAGGCGACTACGCACTTCTCTACTTAAGCCAGCGGAAAACCTACTTGGTCAAGGTTGAAGCTGGCAAAACTTTCCACACGCATAAAGGCTTCATAAAATTTGACGATTTAATCGGGAGGGAGTATGGCTCTAGCATTTTAAGCAGCCTAGGCGTCGAATTCACAGCGTTAAAACCATTGTTGCGCGATTACATTATGAAGTCTGTGCGGAATACCCAGATAACCTATCCTAAAGACATAGCCCTAATAGTTATGTTCAGCGGAACAGGCCCCGGAAATCATGTTGTAGAAGCTGGAACAGGAACCGGAGCGTTAACAACAGCCCTAGCTCACTACGTCAAACCAGACGGCAGAATCTACAGCTACGAAATCAGAGAAGAATTTCTAAAAACTGCAGAGAAAAACCTTAGACGCGCAAGCCTAATCGACTTTGTAGAACTGAAGAATAAGGATGTTACTGCAGGAATAGATGAAAGCAATGTGGACGCAGTTATCTTGGATTTGGCAACCCCATGGCTTGTTGCCCCACATGCTTACACTGCCTTAAAGCCTTGCGGAACAATAGTGTCCTTCAGCCCAACAATAGACCAAGTGGTTAAGACAGCTGAAGCCTTGAATGAAAATGGCTTTGTGGACATGGAAACAGTTGAATGTTTGATGCGTGGAATGCAGGTTGAAAGGGGAAAAACTAGGCCTCAGACTTTAATGACTGCGCATACTGGTTACATAACATTTGCCCGAAAAGCAGCGAAACATAATGTTTAATTTAGCCTTTCTCAGGACCACCAATAGAAAATATGCCATTTATATGCTCGCTTTTCAGTTCCTTTCCAAGACGCATGCGAATACTCCTTGAATATTGTTTGAAACCAAACTCTCGCATAATTTCAACAGCTGTTTTGTTTGCAACTAGAACACCAGCATATAGTTCCACATTTTCCCCTATTGTTTCCATGCATCTAGTTAGAAGTTCTCTTGCAGCTTGCGGATTTTCAGGATTGCATACCCATGGGCCCACTCTATACCCTTTTTCTCCTTTACAGCACATGACGTAACCAACAATTTTAGCCCCTGCATATGAAACAAAGCAGAGTTCTGAATTATCAAGGTAGATTCTGCTCAGAACATTGATTCTGTTTGCTCCAAAATATTCAGCATCGAACCTTGCAATCTCTTTTAGCATTTCCTTTTTTAGCAATTTCACGTTCAAACAGGTTATGGAAGTAATTTTTCGGTTTCTTCCTGAAAACCTCAAAGAATCATACTCGTCAACAAACCCAAATTTTCGATACAGACTTGCTATTTCAGGAACAGCTTCCAGCTTTACTGTTTCCGCCTCGCGGCTTAGCAGGTGGTTCACTGCCTTTTTCATTAATGATGTTCCGATACCTTTTCCTCTGTATTCTGCTCTTACTATTAGCAAGCCTATCCACCCTAACTTTCCATATTTAACAGAGAAAACGTGACCAGCCCGTTTGCCTTCTACCTCTGCAATGAAGCATCCTGATGGATTATACCGAAACATTCGTTCAATGTCTTCTTTTGAGTTATTCCAGTTCTCTATTATAGTTGATTCATAAGCAAACTTGATGTCGCTTCTCTCAAACTGACGAACGGAGAAACTTTCCAATGTCATTCCTCAAGTAGAATCTTAGTCTATGGGAAAATAAGTCTTCTTAAACAGTAAACACGGAGTTTAGGGAACTTTTAGAATTATTACATTTTTGACTTTGAGAAGACCTTGGCAGTGTGGACAGTGTTTACGTCCTTGCTTGAGTGGAAACTTTCTTCCGCAACGAGGGCACATCTGTACTGTTTCAATCAGCTTTTCATCAAGCATCCTGTAATGTGCTTTTGAAGCCTCTTGATTCCTCCTAGTTTTCTCGTCCTCAACACAGTATTTAGATGACATGAGAAGTCAACCTCTGTTATGGGTTTTTCTCAGCCTTGATTTTGCTGTTAAGAGTGTCTATGAGTGCCGCTATTTTGTAAACCACATAAGCCAAAAGAATTGTTACTGCGATTTCTGCGAAGTCTCCCAGTATTCTAACTAATTCGCTTAAAGTCAATTATTTAGCCCCCTTTAGTGGTTAAGGTCTAGCTCTTTGATTTCGCTTAAGTCTGATAGAGAGTTCATTTTGATTTTACTGTCTGAAATGGTGTAGAGAACTTCATCTATGTAGAGCGTCCGAATGATATAGCGTGAAGTGTCATGTACGTTGCCATTTTCAACATGAGTTATTATACCCTTTAACACGAGTTTTTCTTCAAGCTCCAACGATATAGTGAACACGTAGGCACCTTGCCACACGATTTCTCCATAAGCATATGATGGAACTCCATTTGGATATCGGCTTTCATCTATCTTTGCAACTGAAACTGGTATGACTAGAAGGTTCTTTTCTCTGTCAAATAGGAATGCCTTATGGTCGTTTAAAACTGGCGAGTCTGTTCCTCTGTCACCTATTTCATATTTGGCTAGTTCTTTTGGCTCAGACATGTTTGTGACGTCAAAAAGTGATATTTTTACTCCTTGATACCAAGAGAAGTCTCCTTTTTCCGCTGCAACAGTTTCTTTGCCCATGCCTATCACGTGATTTTCATCATAGAGATGCAAATAGTCAGAATAACCGGTTATCTTCAATTCGCCAAGTATCTCTGGATTATTAGGGTCTGAAAGGTCAATAGCAAAGAAGGGGTCAATTTTTCTGAAAGTTACAAGATAGCATGTCTCTCCCATGAAACGGGCGGAGTGAATTTGTTCTCCTGGTGCGATGTTTTCTATGTTACCAACGATTTCTAGTTCCATGTTTAGAATGTAGAGGTTATTTTGTAGGCGAAGAATTGGTGATGGTTCTTCAAGTGGACTTGTCATTTGAGATGTTGTTGCTATTCTGAAGTAGCCTTCATATTCGTCCATGGAAAACTGATTCAAAACTTCTCCAGGCACTTCCCCATTAGCGGCAATGGAGATTTCGCCGTTTTCAATGTGGATTCGATGTAGAACTGTTTGATCCCCATAACCAATTGCCAAATATATGTTTTCTAGTGAGACGTAAATGTTTGTTGTCCATCCTGACAGTATTGTTTCATCAGATGGCTCTTGCTCATCCTCCAACACATTCACAGCCACAACCATTGTGTATGCATATCCGTAGTCAACTATATCAGAATAATAAATATCCGTGGCAGGAACAACTTTGACCTCATCTTCGACACAGATTTTTGGAAGGTCCACTTCGTCATCAACAAGCCATGCTCCTTTTCTGGTGATAACATAAACGTAGTCACCTATCATCCTAGAAGTGAAGTAGCGACCGTCAACGTCGGTTTCTCTTTTGAGCAGTGGATTTTCCTTGTCTGATACGTCGTACACGTTCATAAAAGTTTTAGTTTCGGTGTCTGAACAGTTTTCATAGAACACTACGAGTCTTTCTTGGTTTCTGAATATTTGAGTTAATGTTCCGTTTACAGTTATTCTCGCTAGCACAGCCGCCTCTTCTGCTGGGTAAGCTTTCACAATGACTACTTTTTGGCTGGATATTACGTAGATGTATTCTCCATCGGTTTTTATGATGTCTGCTTCATCCACACCTTCTACTTGTATGTTGGTTTTAGAATAGTCATTAATGTCCATCGATTTAGTCGAATCTGAAGAATAGGTTTCGAAACCTGTTGAATATAGGAATCTTTCAGAACTGTATTTTCTCTGTTGTAAGAATTCTTTAAGTTCTTCGTAAGATTTGAATCGCTTCAGGGTAGCTGTACCGTATTTAACGTCGGTGCAGAAGATTGTAATTATACTAATGGTCATGAGTAACGTTAAAATTGCAACTTTTACCTTTTTCATTTTATTCTCTCCTTTTTAATTTCAACGTGTATAAGAATGGGATTCTGAATCTTAATGCTACGCTTTAGAACATTATGGTACTAAAACTAGTACAGGACGATTTAATGCGGCATTCTAAACTTAAGCAACACGTATGTAGCCAACGCAATTATAAAACTGATGGCTAGGATCTCGAGATCGGCAACTGAGTATTTTAGCGTATCTACACCATAGTTTGCTTCAGATTCTCTGTCACCTGTGTAAAATGACATAATCTCTCCAGTGGTTTCTTCGTTTCTGATCATGATCGCTGGAATCAGGGTTAATAGTAATCCTAGAACCACAGCTGTTGCGGAGTAAATGATTATTTTCTTCAAAGCATACGCCTCGATAAAGAGCAAAGGAAGTTGTGTCTTTTAAGTCTACATTTTAGAACACAATGTTGAAACTTCAAAATGGTTTAGCCCTCCATAACCTGAAAGTTTCAATCCAAAAAATAATCACTGCAACTAATCCAAACACTATGACATAAAAGTTTGGAAATATCTGCCCTAAAGTGCACAAGATCAAATAAGCCGTTAGCATTGTAGAAAACAAAATCGAATAAAAGAAGTATCGGGGCACGAGAAAGCGACCCATGCGCGTGAAAAACCGTAGAATTCCAATTTTAACTTCTTCTTCAAGCACGTATTCGCCTGTTCCCTTTTTCCGAATAAGCCCCAGATCCTGCAGTTTTTCGAGGTGATGCACTGCGATGCTGGGGCTGGAAAAGCCTAGGGCACGTTGGACTTCGCGGACGCCTACGGTGTGTGTGGGTTGCTGCAACAGGTACCAATATATAACGAGTGTTTTTCCTTTTAATACTGATTCCAAAAAAGCAGAATCGAATTCATGAGGAGCTTTTGACACGGGTTATTCCTAAACATCTCTATGGAGCATGTGTTTAAAAGTCTAATCGAACATTAGTTGAAGAATTCGGACTTTTGCAGACATAGAAAAATGGAGGGTGAGATGGTGTTGTGGACTTTGCTAAGATTTCGTGTATACGACTCTGCCTACGCGGTTCTTTACGAGTTGGAGGTCTTGTCCGTCTACTATCTCGTCTGCGTTTACATCAGCCATCCAACGCCACCTGTCACCGCCTTGCGAATAGCCTACTGATCTCTTTACCAGCTGGAAGTCTTGTCCGTCAACAACTAAGTCTGCGCTGATATCACAGAAGCCTGTTGCATTGAACCATCTGGCGTCAAAGTCCTTTGTCACGTTGACGTTGAAGACGTTAGAGCTAGGCATGAAGCAGTACACGTATACTTCGTAGTCGCCTACTGCTGGCATTGTCAAGCTGACAGTCTTTGGACCAAACGCAACTGATTCTCCAGCACTAACGAGTGCGACAGCGGTGCCAAATTCATGTGCGTGTCCTTTTGGTGTTATTCCAACCCACATGCACAGTACAATGATGTCGGGTCCAGTTGCGTTGTGATATTTGACGTACGCTGTAATTGGGACCAATGGGACTGATGCTTTGCTAGTGTAGTTCAGTTTGATATATGGAACAGGCTTCACTGCTGGGTTGCCTGAATTGTGCCAATCCCCATCTAAGAGGTATTGGGTGATGTTGTTTGTTGGGCTCATTGCAATGTCGACAACGGCTACATCCACTTCAATTACCGGACCCAATATTGATTTGGTTATAGTGTAGAAGTAGTAGCCAGGTCCTATTGGGTTTGCGTTCCAAGTGTTGATCCAACCGTGCATCCATGACCTTTCAAAGTGGAGGTTGTATGAAGCGTATATTGGTTGTTGGGAGGCTTCTGCAAAATAGATGTCCATCAACTCGTGATACACCTTTGACCTGTTTTCAGAAGGCAGTGCCAGGGCCCTCTCGATCAGGCTTTCAACATAGGTGTTGTTGATCGCAGTAACGGTTTCTCCGAAGTCATTTGTATATGGTGGTGGACCATACGATACGTTAATTGTTGGCCAGCTGGCACTTATGTCGCCCAAACCATAGATAACATTCTGGCCATAGCCTGAATAGTCTCCGTGACTATGCATAAGAGTCGTGAACCAGTTGTGCGGATCAGGGAAGTCGGCTATGCGATCTGTGATGAAAATGCAAAGATTTCCTGCGTTCATTTGGGACTCAAAATAGGGGCGTGTAACTCCAGTGGGCTGAATGTCAACTACTGCACTTCCACCCCATGTGAGCTGGTGCTCCATAAAGTCTTCAATCATCTTGCTTATGTTTTTCCCAGCAGTGTCGCCAATACTGTACACCAGCTTAACAGTTATTCCTTGCTCCCAAGCTTGGCCATCCCAAGCAGCATTCAAGGTCTGTTGTGCTAGGGTGAGATTGATGTCGCGTGTTTGCTTGGATGAGTTGTAGTAGGCTGTTCCCGGAGGCATGCATGTTGTTGGCTGCACTGCTCCTCCAAGCCAGAATCCAAGAAGGTGTTTGGTTATGTTGAGGCTGTAGATGAACGCTAATCTCATGTTTCTGTCACTGAACAAGTCTGGCTTACTGGTCGTTCCAAGCTTCGGTGTATAATCGCTTGACTGGCTCACGTTGTAGTTGAAGAACATAGCACCGATTGCTGCTATAGGAGTTGAGTACGAATTGAAGCATCCGTACGATATTTCAGGCGAGTTTACCCTAGGAACTGTAACAAAGTCAGCTTGCTTTGCTGGGACTGTTTCGAAGAACTGTATTTTCCTGTTAGTCCACTCCATGACGCACCGCACTGTGACCCATTTTGTTGGAGCTGGGGTTCTCCAGTATCCAGTCCAACTTTCCAGCGTGTAATTGCCTGTGTCAGGGTCAGTATTCCATCCTACGAGGACATATGGACCTGTCCCCAAAGTTTCAGGTACAGGAATCATCAGTGGTCCTGGTGACGGTGGGTCATAGCATCTTAGGAACTCCGTATAGTTATTATACTGTCCGTTCCAGCAGCCATGGGCAATAGCGTAGTCCTTGCTTAATATCATGCCCCATGTTTGGGACAGAATTTGCTGGAAAGGCGCATATGGCACTACAAGGTTGAACCACACCCAAGTATCGTTGCTCTCTATAGCGCCCTTAATGCCATTTTCCAACAAATTATATTCTGTCTCATTTATTACCTCGTCTCCATCGAAATCGTACTCTGATGATCCCATCACGCCAAGCAGGGGTTCATAGAGCATCCACATTGGGCCACCCGAGTGGTCCATCAACATTCCTCTCTCAAAACTGTACTCGACATCCGCGGTTTCCAGGTCAGTGTTGTCATGGAATTTAACGCCTGATCGTAGATGGAAGTACCATGTTTGATTTGTGCCTGCAGGTGCAGCAGGGTCTGGGTCAGAAGGAATAATTTCGTGTGAAGTGGGGTTTTCATCGTAGCCAGGCCAGTCATCAGCCAACATAGCAACGAACTCTTCCGTTGAGTTTCCATTAAACGCGCATAATGGCTCATAAATGTTCTGAATAAGCTCTCTGCTTGCCTTGTCATAAGCCCAAGCAGGATCAACAGTCTCAGGCATATCAGTCGTCGCATAAAATATGTGGTCAGGATTTGGCAATCCAAGACTACCCACAAGCGGTATTGAAGATAACGCAGTGAAGAACAAAACCAGTATTAAAGCTGTGTACAATGCTTTCAGTTTCATTTTTCCTTTCTCCTCCTTTTTTCATTTTTTTGGTTGGAAGAGAGAAAAGATGCTATCATTGAAATTATTAAGCGAACTATCAGAGGAAGCTTAAACTTCAACTCTTCCAAAAATTACAGTTGTAATCGAACTCCAAATAAACTTTGCGGAACAAACCTTCAGCGTTATTTTTCATTCAATGCCGTCCGAGTAACTCTGAACTTTCATCCAAACGTCAAGCTAATGCCTTCTCATCATCCGGCAAAAAAACAATAGCAAAACAAAAATAAAAATATTCTCCATTACCTACTTACTCATAGAACAATCTCAGAGTGATAGCTTGACTAACACACGCGAACTGTTGATGCTCAAAACGCTACATCTAGCCAGAAAGCTTCGTCTAGACAGAATTCTGCGCGTCGGAAGCACAACCTACGCTTTCACAGACTATTTCAAGAGTATGGAAAAAGTTGACGCTGTTAAGCAAATTTTCGGAGAGAACACAGAAAATGTACTTCAGAACCTGAAGGTTGAGTTCACGTGGCTAGGCGGTTACATGGGAGTTGACAGCAGAGATGGACACCTAAGAATAAGCTCTCGCTATTTGAACAACGGAGACAAAATTGACATCTACTTAGACTTAATTCACGAGCTTGTGCACGTACGACAGTTCATGCAGGGTCGAGAACTGTTTGACGAGCATTACAACTATACAGACAGACCAACAGAAATCGAAGCATACAACCACGCAGTAAAAGAAGCTCGAAGAATAGGCTTGTCAGACAAAAGAATCTGCGAATACCTCAAAACAGAATGGATGAGCAAACAAGACCTAAAACGACTGGCTAAAACATTAAACGTGAACTGCACATAGCAACCACAATCTTAAATCTAGCCCGCTTCAGAACAGCGCCATAACAAAAAACCTAGAGGATAGGGTACGTATTGACGTTTTTCAGCGCCAATAACATGTTAAAAAAACCAGAGAACCACCGCAATTGCACAAAAATACAATCCGACAATTATTTTAATTCAAGAAAAAAGTGTATTCTGAATCCATATTTTGTATTCATAAGATAGTTAAATACCAAAAACCTATTTCTCTCCATTAACAATGGAGGATAATCTTTGAAACAAAACACGACACTTAAACAGAGAAAAGAGTTGGAAGCCAAAATGGCCAAGGTTTTCAAAGAAAACATTAAGGGGCTCTCGACCGAATTACAAAAAATATTACTAGATGACCTAGTCACGGCTTTCCAAAATAGAATAAACGTGTTAATCCGAGCACAGAAGAAAAGGAGCTACTAATGCAGAGTAAATAGGAAAAAGACGTAGTTTGAATCCATAAAAGCTTTATATAAAAA
>CAYZEP010000045.1:0-10731 GCA_964477645.1 uncultured Candidatus Bathyarchaeia archaeon
TAACCTTTGTTTGCATAGGCATCGCATACTATATTCGTGTTAGGCCTTCCATGAGAGTGAATAGAGCCTTATACATACTCTTGGGAATTACACCAATTGGATTCATTCTATGGATAGTTTACGCCGTCAGTGGAATCGGTCGTTGGATAACCAATACTTTCGGAGTTTGGCCCTCCTTCATTATAGGTTTCACTGTGCCCTACATCATAGGAGCCTTCATAGGCGACTGGATAGGTAGAAGAAGAAACTATCGCCTACCATTAAGCCCTTAAACTTCCTAAAAAGCAAAAATAATTTTGGCGGGCCCGAGGGGATTTGAACCCCTGTTGTCCGGCTTTCTTCCATTCTAATTGCCCGGAGGCTTACGCACCCTTCTACAGTTCGGCGCCTTAATCCATACTGGGCTACGGGCCCCTTCCAGCAATTAGAGTTTAGTTCTATCTAAAATTAATTGTCATGTTACAACGCTGAACTTCAAGGTAAGGTTCAATCCATGTATAGGGGGGCTAGTCTGCTCTGCGGAACACAGCCTTTCTTATTCGCTTATCATGCCTCGGCTAGTTCTTCGTTTATCCACCAAGCCTTTTTCTTCCCTGATTTTTCTCCCGCATAGTAGTCTATTATGGATTTTCCAAGTTGTTTTCTCGATGTTTTTTGCATTCGTCTCAATCTGTTCAAAACTAGCCACCTGTTTGTTTTCATGTAATCTGCAATTTCTGGTGTGGTTGCACCCTTATAATGAGTGAGATAATCTATTATTTTATGGTCTATTTCATCTATGCAAAACGTGTGAGGATTCGCTTTTCCACGGTCGTATGTGAGCAATTCCAAGTCTGCAAGATATTTCTTTATCTCTGAAAACTCCACTTCCATTTTGCTGAGTCTCTGCTCTAGTTCCAAGATTTTGTCAGGTTTAGGCGTTTTTTGAAGTTTCTCCATTATAGCATCTCGTATAAAGTTGCTTCTCTCCCCTTCTGGAACACGCAAAATCATTTCTTTGTAAACTTCTTCAGGTATTTTCACGGAGATGTTTCTCTGTTCACTCATAAAATTGTCCCTCACCACTCAATTATAGAGCCTTATTGTTTTATGATTCTTTCGCAGTCTTTCTTTCGGAAATCTTTTAAAAGCTACAGCCTAACTCTAAACCGAAACTCGGTTTGATGTGATGTATATGCCTAGAAAAACCACAATATCCCTAATCAAATGTGATGTGGGCTCCTTGGCAGGTCATCATATTGTACCACAGCCACTTCTTAGCATTGCCGAGAAAAATCTTAGGAAGGCAGTAGAAGAAGGCGTGATAAACAGTCATTATGTCTTCCATGTTGGAGACGATCTCCAACTACTTATGACGCACGACAGAGGTGAATCAAATCCAGAAATTCACAAACTTGCTTGGGACACCTTTAAAGAAGCTGCAAACAAAGCCTCAGAACTGAAACTTTATGGTGCTGGACAAGACCTTTTGAAAACCGCTTTCAGCGGAAACATCCGCGGGATGGGTCCAGGCGTTGCAGAAATGGAAATAGAAGAAAGAGCTTCTGACCCAATCGTAGTTTTTGCAGCTGACAAAACTTCTGCCGGCGCCTTTAACTTCCCGCTCTTCCGCATCTTCGCTGATCCAATGAACACTGCAGGGCTCGTAATTGACCCAAACATGGCTGGCGGTTTCAAATTTGAGGTTCTAGACACTATTGAAAACAAAAAAGTTGTGCTTGGATGTCCAAAAGAAATGTACGAGCTACTCGCTTTAATTGGAACAGTGCAGCGATACATGGTTTCGCGTGTTTGGCAGGCTAGAGATGACTTAATATGTGCTGTAGGTAGCGTTACTAGGCTTTCGCAGATCGCTGGAAAATACGTTGGAAAGGATGACCCTGTTATGGTTATACGTGCACAGCATGGGCTGCCAGCGTTAGGAGAGATTCTTGTACCTTTTATGCATAGTTATCTTGTTGAGGGGTGGATGCGGGGAAGCCATTGGGGTCCAATAATGCCAGTTGGGTTAAAAGAGGCTAAATGCACAGTGTTTGATGGTCCTCCACGAATGGTCAGCCTTGGTTTTCAAATTGCAAATGGTAAAATTGCAAGTGACGATAGCGGAAAGCCAATGATTGCTGACTTGTTTGATGATCCAGCTTTTGCTTTGGCCAGGCGTGAAGCCTTAGAATATGCTTCTATGCTTAGACGTATGGGAGAGTTTGAGCCAGCCCGCCTAGGCCCTGAAGTGATGGAATATACAACTCTACCGCAGGTTCTAGAGAAACTTAAGGAACGCTTCAAGCCAGCCTAAAGTCCAATAGTTTACTTGGTTACAGCCGCTTGCTTCCTTATCTTAGCCAGCTCTTCACATCGACTTTTTACAATTTCGTGGAGTTTTTGGCGTAATTCCTCTCCGAAAATCTTGTGTTCCCTTATAAGTAGGGTTTTCCTTGCCAGTTCAATGTCGCCCAAATCCATAAACCATGCCTCAAAATCTCCGCGGTTGATGTGAAACTCTACTGAGGCTGGGTCAACTTTCAGAATTTTTTCGCAGAAGTCTTGAAGACTCGCTGCGTAAATGTTTAAGGGTTTTCCAATGTCAACATAAAAGTGAAATGATTTTTCCATGGGTAAATACGCCAAAATCTCAGCGGCCTTTCCGTTATCTATTTCTGGGAAGCCAAGCATTTTCTTGCCCTTGTCTGTTAAGGTATAAATCCCTTTTTCAGGTGACTCCAAATAGCCCATGCGGCTAAGTCCCATCAAATGCATCATAACTTGACGAAACGCCAGTCCAGTCTCTTTGGCTATTTCATTAGTCTTAGTGGGCTTGTCAAGCATCCACATGGTTTCAATAATTAGCCGTTTAATAGGTGATATGCTCATATCGTTGCACTCCATTTAATAATATTTATATGTGCTTAATAGGCTTTTCAAATTTTCCTTATTTTTGTTGCTTGACCACATTATCTCTTCACAAATTTTTGAAGCAACTCTTAAACTAGCGCTTGGAAAAATAGTAGACTATAAGTGGAGATGTGAGGAAAGAAGCAATTGACTGAATGGAATAAAATATTACGCGAAGAATGGTATAGTCAAGAAGAACCCGACGAAATTGTTATCAACTTTGCAAAGTTGTTGAAAAAGAAAAAACGGAAAATGCGGGTTCTCGATTTGGGATGCGGCGCAGGGAGACACCAGGTATTTGTGGCAAAGCAGGGATTTGAAGCTCATGGAACAGACATTTCGGAAACAGGCTTAAAATTAACAAAGCAGAGACTTGAAAAGCAAAATTTAGAAGTTTACCTCGTAAAGTGCGATATGAAAGCCCTCGCTTATGTTGATTCGTGTTTTGATGCTGTAATAAACCTTCACGCCATTTATCATCAGAAACTTAAAGGAATCCAAGAAACAATTTCTGAGATTTACAGGATATTGAGGAAAGAAGGATTATTACTAATCAACTTTCTATCGAAAAGAACCTACAGTTATCAAAAGGGAGCAGAAGTTGAAGAAGACACGTTCATTGAACAAGAAGGTATAGAGAAAGGGGTTCTTCATCATTTTACTGACAAAGAAGAGATAGAACATCTTTTTAAAGACTTCAAAGTCGTTAATTTAGAACTAAGTGAAAAGAAAGTTGAGGGGAAACTTCGAAGCCGTTGGATACTCATAGCGACAGTGTAGCTGTCGTAGTTTGCGGTTACCATGGGGAATGATGAGCCGAAGCATGATGCAATTCTGGGAGCCTAGGAAACGTAAATAAGCAATGCTTCATTAAGCAATAGACTACTGTTAGAGTAACAAAGACGGTGAAAAAATAAATGAAAATGGCTGTGCTTGTCTACGAGTATCCGCCAAAAATTGTCGGCGGTTTGGGGACCTATGCCGCTGAAATCACACGAAAGTTTGTTTTAATGGATCATGACGTCACGGTTTTCACGATGAATGATGATGCTGGCAGTCTTCCAACGCGAGAAATTTGGCGGGGCATAGAGATTCACCGTCCATTACACATTGATATTTCTGATTCGTTGCCCGACGTGCTTGCAGAAGATATTAAAAAATGGGGAAGAGGCATCCAGTTGTTCTCTAAAATCCTTGTCTACAATTATCTAAGCGCCTCAAAACTCGTTAACGAACTCATTAGAAAAGAGAACTTCAAATATGATGTTATTGTTGCTCACGACTGGCTTTCAGCTATAGGAGGTATAATCATTAAGAAGGAGGTTGGGCTACCTTTTGTTTTCCATGTTCACTCCACGGAGAAGGGAAGAACCCTTGGAAACGGTTCAGAAGTCGTAAGCAACATTGAGCTTCACGGTGCCAACGCCGCCGACCTAATTATAACAGTTTCGTATGCCATGAAAAATGAGCTTGTCAAACTTGGTTTTCCGAAAGAAAGGATTCAAGTCTGCTACAACGGTGTTGATCCACAGAAATACAGTCCAGAAACGGTGAATGATGAACAGATTAAGAAGATTCGAGATTTTTACGGCTTAAAAGACGATGAGCCTATGATTCTTTTCCTTGGAAGACTTGTTGGTGTTAAAGGCATTGATAAACTGATAATGGCTATGCCTCATATCTTGCAGAAAATGCCCAAGGCGAGATTAGTCATTGTAGGCTTAGGCGATTTGCAAGATTACTTGGTTAACTTGGTCAAAACAATGAGGCTGGATAACTTTGTAAAATTCCGCTTCGAATTTATCCCAGAAGAAGAGCGCATTCTCCACTATGCCGCTTGTGACATTGCAGTCTTCCCCAGTCTCTACGAACCCTTTGGAATAGTTGTTCTTGAAGCAATGAGTATGGAACGCCCAGTTGTTGTTGGGGGAGCGGGCGTTAGCGGAATGCGAGAAATAGTTATTTGTTGCGGTGAAGAACAATGCGGTTTCCACATAGATCCAAACAATCCATCGGACATTGCTTGGGGTATAACAAATGCTTTAGAGAACCCTGAGAAAAGGAAGTGGCTTGGAAAAAATGGTAGGCGCAGAGTTTTAAATGAGTTTACATGGGATAAGATAGCTGAAAAGACAGCAGAATTATATGAGCAAATAATCAAGCGTTAAGTCTCCATCAAAGCCTAATTTTATTGGTGAACCCTTGAACGTTGATTCTCCAAGTTTGAGAGAGAAGGTTGCGAGGGAAGCCGCGAATCTTCTCTATTCTGGAGTTGAAAAAGAGTATAAGCAAGCGAAACAGAAAGCTGCAAAAACATTCGGGGTTCATTTCCTTCCAGCAAACCTTGAAGTTGCAATAGAACTTGACAAAATAGCAGATGAAAATGAGGGCAAAGCCAGACAAGAACGTTTAATTCAAATGCGCAAAGAAGCCTTAAAACTCATGCAAATTCTCAAAGCATACAAGCCTCTTCTAATCGGAAGCGTATGGCGTGGCACAATACGTTATGACAGTGACATGGACATAGTCGTATATCATGATGAGCCTGACGACATTTTAAACATTCTGAAGCAAAACAACCTCAAAATAATGCAAGCTGAATGGGTAACCGTAACAAAGAAAGGAAAGAGAAAAAGCTCCTTTCACGTATATGTTGAATTGCCCACCAAGGAAAAAGCTGAGATCAAGATCGCTCAAGCCTCAGAATCGTCCAAGAAAGAAAAATGTGAGATATACGGGGACGAAGTCACTGGTCTTCGCCTAAGAGAATTAGAAAAATTGCTCAAAGAAAACCCTACACAACGGTTTGTCCCTTTTTGAATCACTGATTTGTTCTCGATTCTGAAGAGGCTTAAATATTGGGTTTTCGAAATATAACATGAAAACACACGTTACATCTGAAGGTGTGCATGTGGGATTCGACAAAGAAACGTTCAAAAAGCTTTTTCCAAACTTAGCAAAAGAGCTAGAATGCGATGAGAACAAAGTTGCAGTAAATTCTGTGCGGACGGATGTTCAAACTGGAGAAAAAGCTGCTTCAGAAAGATTCATTCACTACATGCCTGACATAATAGACTTTATTCGCCGATGCGACACAGAGGAACAAGCAGAAGAGATAATAGCTTACATGGAGAAAAGGGACGAAATAAAAGCGCAATACGCTGAGAAACTCAGGAAGCAGCTTAAAGAGAAAGGTGTAAGAAGCTTCGGACCGAAGAAGGAAGATAACTACTACTTAAAACATGGTGAACTGTAACAGCACTCGTCTAGATTTGTTCTGGTGGGACCGTCTCCGGCGAATAAGCCGTATAGTGTTTTAATTTGTGTTTTTGTAATCTCCTAATCACGTGAGGATACAGAATTAACTCCTCAATCTCTAATTCATCAGCCAAACTTGAACTGATTTGCTTAAGTCTCCCTGTGAGTGATTGAAGATTTTTTCTCGGTGAGAAGGATACCATAACTGATGGATGACAACTAACTCCCGCATCTATTAGTTTTTGTAAGGCTTTTAACTGCAGTGTGAATCCCTCTGGCTTGGCGCCAGTCAACATGGCAAACTCTTCTTCATTACATCCCTTCAACGAAACCCTCACATGAACAAAATCATATTTTGAAAGGCTTACAGCATAGCTTTCATCATTAGCTATAGGTATCCCATTAGTTTCCAGAATGAAACTGTAGCCTCTGCCTTGAAGAGCGTCGAGAAGCAGGAGTAAGTGGGATTTTCCTGTTGTGGGTTCTCCACCGCTAACCCGTAGTAAATGTAAATTGCGTTTTTCAGCTAGAGAGTCCAAACTGTCGGCAACTTTCCTCGGAGTATAAAATCTTCCAATGTTATCAGGATGAAACATCACAGCGTCTGAAACCCAACAAAACTTGCACAATAAACCGCAACCGACACAATCGGCTGTAACTATTCCCCCATACCACCTTGCTGGTCTAATACGATAATACTTTCTCTCCTCCCCTTCCAGTCCTCTGCAAGTGACCAATTTTTCAATGGCTAAATGCCTCTGGACTGGATCATAGAGCGTCAAGCAATGTCCATCCATCAACCTAGTGTGTAAAATCTAGTTTATATATTCAAACGATTTTGAAGATTTTTTCCTGCGCAGATGGGTAAGTATATACGTAACCGAAGTAGTGTAATTCTAAAAGTAAATAAATGGGCTTATGAATAGATAAAAAGCCTAAAGGTTCGTAAATCGAGCGGAGGAAAATTGCGTGAAGAAAGCGGCTTTGGCATTCGTTATCTTAATGTTTGTTATGGCAATTCTTATTTCAATTTCGTCTAATGTCAAAATTATTGAAGCGGCAGATGTTGAAAGTGAAGATTATAATATAGAACATGTTAATCACTCGATTGAGGTTTTATACAATGGCTATTTTTTAATAAATGACACTGTACAAATAAATGTGACTGGACAAGCACCAAATGATTTTCTTATAGGCTTTCCATACGTGTACGGTTCACATGTTCTTCGGTGCATTGCTTACAACGAATCTGACGTGTTTCCAGTGAGTCTTAATGTGCCCTTAGAAAGTCGCGTTGGTTTCTACGGTGCAAAAATAAACTTTCCAAATGGAGCTCCGGAAGTATTCACAGTTATTTTTGTGCTCTCAAACGATCTTATCATACATAACGCCACACAATACTACAACTTGAACTTTCCAGCCTTTCCCAGTTTAACGAAGCCTGTTGGCATCTGCAATGCTTCAATTGTCTTACCTGAAGGTGCAATATACATGGAGGGAACAATCGGTGCATTAGATTATTCTGCAGAGAACTTGCCCGCATTCACTTACAATGCATCTCAAGTGATCGTCTCATTGGCTGACGATAAAATACATCTGGTTGATGTAGAGGAACTGGAGAGCGAGATAAGACTAAACGAGCTTGGCGAAATAGAAGGATCGGACACTTATCGCATAAAAAATGAGGCAGAGATGGAAATAGAGTTCATCGAGATAATGTTGCCTCTTAACGCTTCTGACCCAAGTGCAGAAGACCAGTTTGGAAGAACATTGGCTGAGCCAATACAAACCGACGAAAATACGAACCGCTATAAAATTACCTTTACGTTGCCGTTGAAAGCTAACGAGTCCACACGATTCATCGTGAATTATCATCTGCCCAAGATTTACGTCATTCAAGAACAGGCTAACAATTTTGCCTTCAACATTTCCTTGTTCAAATATGTGAATTATTACATTGAACATGCGTCGGTGACCTTTGTTTTACCAGAAGGTGCGAGGATGCTGAGTTTTGAAAGCACATTGGTTGACAGTGGCTATAGCCTATCAAGAAATGTTTTTCAAGAAATGGTAGCTATAAACAAACAAGAGATAATCTCTTTAGACAGCTTTGACGTTGGACTCTTATATGAGTACAATCCTTTATGGGCATCTTTCCGCCCTACAATGTGGATATGGGCTTTATCGGTTGTCGGATGCATGGTTGCTGTTGTTTGGAAAAGACCTAAAGCTCCCGCTCGAGTCACTGTGCCCACAGTAGCGGTAAGTCTTCGCTCTGAACATGTCAAATCTTTTATAAACGCATACGAAGAGAAAACGAAAATAATTTGGGAAATAGATTCTCTTGAAACTAGGGTGCGTAAAGGGAAGATTCCGAGGCGTAGATATAAGGTGCAGAGAAAAACTCTAGAAACACGCCTTGACGCATTGTCTAGAAGCCTAGCAGAGGTTAAGGAGAAGATGCGCGCGGCTGGAGGGCATTATGTAGACTTAATGCGGCAACTTGAAATTGCAGAAACAGAATTCAACGAGGTTGAAGCCAACATCAAAAGCATTGAAGCTCGCCACAGTCGAGGAGAACTTTCACTGGAAGCCTATCGAAGGCTTTTAACCGATTATCATCGCAGAAAAGAGAAAACTCAAACAACAGTTAACGGAATCATCTTACGACTACGTGAAGAAATCCGCTGAATGAGCCTAAGTGCGCCACAGGAACTATAGCACCCGCTTATGCATTTTGTTCTATCGTAGATTCAAAACCTCGTTCCACAATTTCCTCGAAAAGCCAGAAGAGAGTTCTCATAGCTATGAGTATAATTCCAAATAGAAATATGTACGCGCCCACTTGAGCGACAATTAAAACATCCGAAACACTGCCAATTACATATGAAACAAGACCGATGCATAAACAGGTTAAGCCGAGAACGGTCATAACTGATATGATCCGCTCAACCAGCAAGGATATTGGCATACGTTTCTCGATTGCCATTTTCTCATTTCAATGTCTTATTCAATCAATAGAAAAGCTTATCTTATGCTTGCAGTTGCGAATCTTCTAATCCATATGTTTAGAAATGTTATATTCTAACACAATATTTTTATTCTACTGCTCTGAATTCAATGAAACTTTAGTTGGAGAAGGAATGGAGCATGGTGAAAATAGCTGTTGACAATGATAAATGCACCGGATGCAGCACATGTGTGGATACCTGTCCAGTAGCGGTTTTCGAAGTTAAAGACGGAAAATCTGTTCCCGTGAAACCTGAAGAATGCCTAGTATGCAGAGCATGCGAAGTCCAATGCCCTGAAAACGCAATCCAAGTTATTGAGTAACTTTAGCTTTTTTGGTTTTAGTTTCATGTTTAAAGCTACTAATTCAGATTCCAAAAAGCTCTTTGAACTTTTTTTTACTTCCTTTATAATGTTTTCACCTTGCATTCTGATATGTTTTTTAGATGTTACAACCGCGTCATCTAGAGTGTAAAGGGCACCGCTCATTTTTGCAATGGCTGCTGCAGCTATTTTTCCGACGAAGCTAAGACTGTAGCCTCCTTCAAGAACTGATACAAGTTTTCCTTCGCATATTTCTGATGCTAGATTCAATATTATTTCGTAAACTTCTTGGTAGCAAAATGCTGAAAGCGAAAGGCTTGCCACGGGGTCAGCGTAGTGGCCATCTAAACCAGCAGATACCAGTATAAATTGGGGTTTATACTGGCATACTACTGGCACTACTATCTCCCTCATTGCTCTTAAATAGATTTGATCATCAGTTCTGAATGGAAATGGAATGTTGACGTTGTAGCCTAAACCCTCACCTTCCCCAATCTCGTCTAAGAAACCTGTTCCTGGAAAGTCGCGAGGGTCCTGATGCAAACTAATGTATAAGACCTTATTAGTTTCGTAGAAGATTTCTTGTGTCCCGTTGCCATGATGTGCGTCTATATCCAATATTACAATCCTCTGCAGCTTGAACTTTTTAAGCAAGTATTCAGCGGCTATAGCAATGTTATTGAAGATGCAGAAACCATATGCCCGAAACTTCTCAGCATGATGTCCAGGCGGACGCACCAAAGCAAAGGCATTTTCAAATCTCTTTTCCATCACAACGTTGACAGCCTTGAGCGCTCCACCAACAGCGTAAAGAGCAACTTCAAAGCTTTCTGGAGAAGCTACAGTGTCACCTGAATCTAGGAAGCCTCCTCCAGATTTGCAAGCGGCTCTAACAAATTTGATGTATTCTTTGTCGTGGATTAGTTCAACATCTTCAATACGAGCTTTTTCTGGTTCCACAAACTGCCAATTTCTGCTTCTTGAAAGCCTACCCTTTTTTAATTCGCTGACAATTGCACGAAGACGTTGTGCTGATTCGGGGTGGCCTCTGCCAGGATTATGCTGATAGTATTTTGGTGAAAAGACCACGGCTGTTTTGCTCATTACGTCATCTTCTTAAGGATTGTCTGGAAGATTCCTTGCAAGTATTCTTTTACGGGTAATCCTTTTCTTTTGGCTAATTTTTTGAGGGTTTTGTTTATGCCCGTTGTGTACTGTATTGCTCTTTTTGGCTTTTCCGCTATAAAT
>CAYZEP010000046.1:0-10357 GCA_964477645.1 uncultured Candidatus Bathyarchaeia archaeon
CATCAATTATCATCTTTTTAATCGCTTCTGGCGTTATTCCTCGTCTTCTCAAAGCTGCAAAAGTTGCAAGTCGTGGGTCATCCCAATCTTTGAAAAGTCCTTCTCTTATCCCTTGAACAATCTTTGACTTGCTTAGTGAGGCTCCTGTTATTTTTAATCTGCCATAATGTATGGCTTCTGGATACTGCCAACCCAAATGCCTATACATATATTCCTGCCTAACCATATTCGTCAAATGCTCTTTTCCTCGAATAATATGAGTTACGCCCATGAGATGGTCGTCAACGCCGCATGCCAAATTGTATAGTGGCCAGACATTGTATTCGCTTCCAACCCGTGGATGCGGATACTTTTCCGCATCTATAACTCGAAGTGCTGGCCAATCTCGAACCGCTGGGTTTGGATGGTTCAAATCAGTTTTTACGCGGACTACTGCAGTGCCTTCCTTATACTTGCCTTCAAGCATTTTTTGCCATCTTGCCAAGTTTTCTTCAGGCGGCAAGTTGCGGCAGTCACAGGGAGTGTTGACTAATATTCTTTCGCGAAATTTTTCGGGCTGGCATATGCAAACATAAGCGTTACCATCCTTTAGCAACCTTTCAGCATACTCATAGTAAATGGAGATTCTGTCGCTTTGAATGAACTCTTCATCTGGTTTACATTCAAGCCAAGCCAAATCCTCTCTGATACGGTCGTAAAACTCTAAAACTGGTCTTTTCAGCTTAGGGTCTGTGTCTTCAAAGCGAAGAATAAACTTGCCTCTGTACATGCGTGCGTATTCATGGCACAATATTATGGCTCTTGCCGAGCCTAAATGTAGAACGCAGTCTGGATTTGGTGAAAAACGCGTAACAACCTGAGCATACTTATCCACGTTTAGCAAAGGTGGAAGACGCTTCTCCTCCTCAAATTTTTCCTTTATGAGGGCTTCTGGCCATTTCTCCTCAACAATGCGTTTCTGCTCGTTAAGTGGAAGATTGTTGACTTCTAGAACAGCATCATTAACCAGAGTGGATAATTCTTTAACTTTGGTTCTAAACTCTGCCTTTTCGCCCAATATTTTTCCAATGACTGGACCTGCTTGCGCTTTTCCGTCATGCCTAATAGCATTTAGCAAAGCGATTTTTCGAATAATTTCCTTAAGTTCAGTATTTTCTTTAGGCGTCAACAGTTTAACACTCTACAATGTTCAAATTTTTCGTTTAATCAAGAATTCTGCGAAGGCTTTTAATTTTTCCTTTGCTGGTGAGGCTGGCAGAAGCTTCTCTGCGTCTTTCCAGCTTTTCTTAACAATGTCTGTTGCAAATTTCTTCACATAGTCTATGGAACCATATTTTTCAATGATTTTAATGGCTTCGTTTATGAGTTTTCGGCTTGAAGTGTGCATGTTAAGGATTTTGATAAGTCTTCTTTTGTCCTCGACATTTGCGATTTGTAATGTGTGAATAACTATTAGTGTTCGTTTTCCCTCTGTTATGTCTTTTCCGCGTCCGCCTTTCTTTTCTGCAAAATCTTTGCCTGTCAAATCTAGTATGTCATCTTGCATTTGGAAAGCTATTCCTATGCTTTCAGCGAACCGTCCAAGTTTTTCTACAAGTTCTTCGTTTGCATCCGCAAAAACAGCAGCGATTTTAGCAGCCATCCTTGCTAGGGTTCCTGTCTTGTAGGCGCACATCTGCAAATAGTCCTTTTCGCCTATTTCATCAGCGTTTGCTAAGCCTCTATGCCATGCGATGTCCATTGCTTGTCCAAGGCTTAGATTAATCATTTCCTGTACATAGATTTCATAGATTTTACGGAATTTTTCTGAGGAAACCTTCTCTCTGTTTTCTATTAAGGGTAGAAGCGGCAGATAATACATGGCGTTTCCAGCGTTTATGGCTATGTCTAAGCCGTAGATTTTGTATGTGCATGGTTTTCCCCTTCGGAATTCTGATGCGTCTTCAACATCGTCTACCATTAATGTTCCGTTATGAATCACTTCAGGAATTATAGCAAAATCAACGAAATCTTCAGGGTTCTTACCCAGGGCTTCGCAGATTAATAAGAACAGAGTTGGACGCCATCGTTTTCCGCCTCTATCAAGAAACTCCCATACTGGTTCAGCAACTGCCTTGTTTAGGGTTTCCAGGTTATAAGCGTATTTTGGCGGGTTACTTCTAAAAAGAGTAGCATTTTTTGAGAATATTCGCGGAATGTATTTTTCAATAACCTTATCTATTTTTGTGGCTTTTTCCTCAAGAAATTTCTCGATGTCCAAAGTTTAATTCCTTCCTCTCCTAGCATAGCTTTCTAAATTGAAACCCCTCATATTCAGCCATTCTGCCGTTTTACCCGTTACTACGATGGGAACTTTCCGCAAATATTCAACTGATTCTGCTCCAACAAGAAACATGGCATTTCTCAACTCTTCCATTAAAAGGGAAAGCATGTTTCCTGTTTCCTTTACACCTTTAACTGCTGCTTGCAGTGCCGGCTGGGAAAGACTAGCTAGACTTGCACCTAGAGCCAGAGCTTTTGCCACATCTACGCCGTCACGTATTCCACCGGACGCGATAACAGGAATATTTACTGTTTGAGAAACTTCCACAACGCTTATTGCTGCTGGAACGCCCCAATCCCAGAAAACATCACCTAACGCGCGTTGAAAGTTGCTCTTCTGTCTTTTTGCGCGGTAATACTCAACAGCCGCAAAGCTTGTGCCTCCTGCCCCACTTACGTCGATGCCTTTTACGCCTGCAGACTCAAGTTTCTTTGCGTCTTCAGCGGCTATGCCCGCACCAGTTTCCTTTGCAATGATTGGCTTGTCTAATTCCTTCGCAAGTTCTTTGATTTTTTTAAGTACTCCTTTGAAGTTTGTTTGTCCTTCTGGTTGTGCAGTTTCTTGTAGCGGGTTCAAGTGTATTGCTATGGCATCTGCATCAATCATTTCTATTGCTTTTTTGGCTTCTTTCAGACCATATTCATGAACAAGCTGCACTCCGCCGATGTTTGCAATTAAGAAAGCTGTTGGAGCCTTTTTTCTAACTATTGCAAAGGTTTTTTCAAGTCTCTTGTCTTCAATCGCTGCTCGTTGGCTTCCAACACCCATTCCTAAGCCTAATTCTTCCATGGCTTCAGCTATTGTTGCATTGATTTGCGTTGCTTCCCGTGTTCCACCAGTTATGGCTCCTACGATTATTGGTGCAGAAAACTTGTGACCAAAAACGGTGGCAGATAACTCAATTTCCTGTTTGTTAATTTCTGGCAAAGCTTTGTGGATGAAGTAAATGTCTTCGAATCCTGTTGTGGTTTTTCTGGCTTGAACCTTCTGGCTTAGAGAGATTCTTATGTGGTCTGTTTTACGTTTTCTTGTTTCTTTTGCCAACTCTATTCCTTCTCTATCAAGGTGCCCTCCACCTTTTCTCCTTTAAGGGCTTTGTAAATATAGTTTGGCTTCGTCGCGTTAACAACGGTTACTGGAATTCCATGTTCTATAGCTGGTAGAAGTTCAGTTATTTTACCAAACATTCCGCCGGTAACGTCACAAACGTTCGGCTTCGAGATTTTGTTATGGAGTTTTCTAAGCTCTCCTAACGTCAAGCGCGTGAACATTTTTGCGTTTTTTTCAACCTTAGGATCACTGTTGTATAATCCATCTACATCAACGCCTATTATAATGCGTTCTGCATTGAATTTTGTGGCAAGTGCTGAGATTAGCTGATCGCCAGATAGTATCGTGAAGCCCAACTTTGTGTCTAAGACCGCGTCTCCGTAAAGTACTGGCAAGAAACCTGTTTCTAACAGCATTCTTAGAGGTGTTTCCTCGAAATGTTGGATTCTGCCGCGTTCTGTTATTACACATGATGATGGTGTGATGCTTACTGCTGGAATGTTATGCCATAACAAGGAGTCCATGAATAAGCCATTAAGCACGGTCATGAGATGATGGGTTTCTGCAAAACCGAATTTCTGATTTTCTTCTTTTAACCCTGCTTTAACGTCATATTTTTGAGCTATTGGATGCCCAAAGCTTCCGCCACCATGAACTATTATCAAGTTTTGAACGTCTGCTTGCTGAATCTCCTCTGCCAAACGATTCATAACTTGGGTTCTTGCATCAGGCTCTTCTTTATCCTTATCAGTTATTACTGAACCGCCAACTTTCAAAACAGTAGGTCTAAGCTCCCTCAATCCTAGCACCTTCATCCGTTTTTCTAGCCATGAACGTTCTTCCACCAGCCTTTTGGATGGCTTCTGAAACCTGTTCAAGCCTCTCATTTCTCGCCAGCGCTATCATACATCCTCCGCCTCCAGCGCCAGTCAATTTTGCACCAAGAGCTCCAGCTTTTCGTGCAGCATTTATAAGCCATTCTAAAGATTCATCTGAAACCCCTATCCCATAAAGTAACGCGTGGTTTATGTTCATTAAATCTCCAAGGACGTCCAAATCATTTTCTTTAATGGCGTCTATGGCTCTTAATACAATCTCGCGGGCGGCTAACATTATCTGGTCCACAACTTGTGGATATTTTTCCTTTACTTCCCGCACTTTTTCAACTTGAACACGGGTCAACCTTTCAACGCCTGTATCTCCAATAACAAGTGGAATGTCCATCTTAACTTCTAAAGGTTTAAATCCCGTGTCCATCTGAAACAGAAGCGTCCCTCCGAAGGTTGAAATTGCTGGGTCTATTCCAGATGGTGTTCCATGCACTATTTTTTCCGCTTCGTAAGTTATTCGAAAAACGTCTTCTTTAGACATTTTTACATTTAAAAGGGCGCCCACTGCTGTTGTCACGGCTGCTACTACGGCTGCTGAAGACCCTAAACCAGCAGCGACAGGAACACTTGAGCTAATCTCAATGTCCAAGCCGACATTTTTTCCACACGTTTCTAAAACTCTATTAACAGCCAGCTTAACTGGCTCAAACTTCATTTTTGCTTCTTTAGCATCACCCTGTTCAACTTTGAAAACTCCGTTTTCGAAGTATCCTGCGAGGTTAAGGTTTACTGAGCGTAAATATAATCGTTTGTCGTCGCGGCTTTCTACTTTTGCATAGGCTCTTTTGTCTATGGCTAGAACTATGGCTGGTTCGCCGTAGACTACGAAGTGTTCTCCGAAGAGTATTATTTTGGCGGGAGCTGAGGCTGTTACTCCCATTCTACACCACTATTTTGTGAAACACACAGCGGCGTACCCAACAACGCTTGAGTAGTCGCCAATTACATCTCCACTGGTTTTATAGCATAATAATTTTGCCTCTTTAGCACCTAAAATCTTTGCTGCAGTGATTAAAGCAGCTATCGGACCATATCCACAGGTACTAATATGATGTGCCTCAACTGTTGAATAAAACTTTGCTTCATCCATATTTTCAACAGCTTCAAGAGCCAACTTATCCTTCTTCGCTGCACTTTCTTTGGGTTCATAATGTGTCATGTCTGAAGAAGCTACAATAACCGCGTTTTTCATTGCTAAAACTTTGGCTATTGCTTGCCCGACTTCTCTTGCTGATGATAAATCCTGCATCAAAAAGCAGATTGGCACAATCTTAAATTCTGAACCATAAAAATACTGGAGAAACGGAAGCTGAACCTCAATTGAATGTTCAAAACTATGTGCAGACTCATCAACATCAACAATACGTGACTCATGCACAATCTGGTTAGCTGTTTCGCCATCCACCTCAACATCTCCCAAGGGGGTACGCCAAAAACCATCGTTCACAACCGCTAAAGGACTACCGTAAGCCGTATGGTTTGGACCAAAAATAACCACAACATCTGGTTTACCGTCTAAAGCAAGTCTGTGATAGGCGTGAGCTGCCACTGGACCTGAATACATGTAACCCGCATGAGGACAAACTAAACCTATCACTTGTCTTGGACCAGCTCTTGCAACTTTCGGGATTTTTCCTGGACCAAGTTCATGAAGAAAGCAGTTTTCTATCTGTCTCTTTAATGATTCGGCGTTTCCTTCATAGAAGGCTCCAGCTTGAGTTGGACGCCGAACCTTTACCATATTGTTTAAGTTTCCTCATCTTCCTTTGCGATCTTAGCCTCAAAATCCTCAATTGTCACAGGTAAATCCTTATCTGATGGCAGTTCTCCTCTCTCCCGCAATACTTGTCTTGCTAAAAGCCAGTAGATAACCGCTAAGGCTCGTCTACCCTTATTGTTTGTGGGAATAATCAAGTCTCCTCCAGAAAATTCGTTGTCCGTGCTGCATAAAGCCACTACAGGTATACCAATTGATGAAGCTTCTTTAACTGCCTGAGAATCTGCCCTTGGATCAGATACTATTAGCACTTCTGGTTCTATGCGGTTGGGGTACAACGGATTTGATAAAAGTCCTGGAATGAATCGTCCAACTATTGGGGTTGCTCCTGTTATCTCGCAGAATTTTTTCACTGGTTCTTGTGCGTAAAGTCTGGTCGCGGCTGCAGCGATTTTTGCTGGTTCGAATCGTGCTAGAAATTTGGCGGCTACTCTTATGCGGTCATCCGTCTTTTTAACGTCTAAGACGAATAAGCCGTCTGGTCTGACGCGGTAAATGAACGGTTCCATGTCTCCTGTTTTCATTCTTGTTCCGATGTGTATTCCTGCAGATAGTAGCGTGTCCCGTGGCATAAGTAGCTCTTCTGCAATAACTGTGGCTGTTGTTTCATGCTTCTCCTCGGATTTTTCCTCTTCTTTAGTTTCCTCAATTTTTTCATCTTCCGACAACTTTCATCCTCCTAAGGCATTTTAAGATAAGCCATCTTGGCTCTGTCTCCCAAAAACTCTTCTATCCTTATTAACTCGTTTATCTTTGCAATTCGCGTTCCTTCAACAACTCCTGTTTTTATTATTGGGCATTTAAAAGCTACAGCCAAGTGAGCTATGTGCCAGTCGCACGTGTCGCCTGAACGGTGCGCCATTACCGGCATATATCCATTTCTTTTTGCCATTTCCACTGTTTCCCAAGCGTCTGTAAGTGTGCCGACCTGATTCACCTTTGTTATAACTGCGTTAGCTGCACGTATTTTTATTCCGCGGCTTAGCCTTTCACTGTTTGTGACGAATAGGTCGTCACCGCAAATCACGCAATTTTTAACTTTTTTGGTGAGTTCTGCAAAACTTTCGTAGTCTTCCTCGTGGAAGGGGTCCTCAACGTAAACTAGATGATATTTTCTGATAAGTCCTAGAATAAATTCCAGTTGCTCGTCTGAGTCTCGTTTTTTCCTTTCGTTCTTGTAAACGTAATTTTTTTCTTTGCCACTCCACAGGGAAGATGCTGCAACATCAATGCCTAAGCCGCACTCAAAACCCAGCTCGTTGCCGACCTCCTCGCATGCTTTAGCTAAAGACTCGAGAGCCTCCGAGTTTCCAATATTCGCAACCCAGGCGCCTTCATCACTCCTCCCGCCAGCAAAAAGCTTATCTCTTCTTTTTAGGGCAACACTAACTCTTCTATGGATTTGAGTGTTAGCTGTAGCGGCTTCCATGAAGGATTCAGCTCCATATGGAAGAGCCAGAAACTCCTGTATATCTGGAGATTTTCCCTGCGTGTGTTCTCCACCACTTATCATGTTTCCAAGGGGATAAGGGAGCTCATGAGCAACATGTCCTCCTAAATACTGGAGAAGAAGAAGACCACATGAATTTGCAGCTGCTTCCGCATTGGCCAACGAAATTGCGAAGGCGGTATTTCCACCTATCACTCTGAAATCCTTTGAGCCATCAATTTCATGCAGTGTTCTATCAATTTCCACTTGAGAATCAGCGTTCAATCCAACAATTTCTGGGGCTATAAGCTCTTCGACTTTTTTTAGCGCTTGATCCACCCCGTCTTGTGGATAATAGACCACTTCCGCTTTTCCACGGCTTTGTCCAGAGGGTGCGGAGACTCTTCCAAAACCTGAGGCTGTTATGACATCAACTTCTATTGTTTCTTCTCCTCTGTTGTTAAAAACTTTCCGCGCAATTATATCTTCAATAACCGTTGACATGATGTTCTCCTTTTCGATTATCCTAATAATAACCTCTCGCTTCTTTTCGTTTTTCCGCTTCCTCATAAAAGCGTAAAACTTCGTCGATAATTTCTACGTGCGACAATAGCATGCGCCTGCAACAATATCGTTTAATTCCTAAGCTGTCTAAGACTTCTCCTGCCTTCTCTCCGGTTTTAATTCTGTTGGCGAATTCTTCCCATTTGTCTCCAATTAATTTGCCACACGTGAAACATCTCACGGGTATAATCATTCAATCCAACCTCCTTACCTGTAGCTTTTCTGATCCCTAGCCCGTGCTCCCGGTCCTCCAAACTTCTTAGGTTCTTTTCTCCTAGCGTCTCCCGCAATCATTGTTCTATCATACTCAGCAAGAACCGTGCGTAAATGTCCGCTTTTGGTCCATTTTAATAAAGCGTTTGCAATTGCCATTCTTGATGCTTCTGCTTGTCCCATGTAGCCTCCTCCTGAAACCTTCACGTCTATGTCTAGCTGCCTCCAAACGTCATCTCCAGCTTGTAGAAGTGGCTCCATGATTTTTTCACGTGCAATTTCAGGCTCAAAAACTTCTATTAGGGTTCTGTTTACGCGTATTGTTCCAGTTCCAGGTCTAACAACAGCCCGTGCTATGGCTGTTCTTCTTTTTCCGCTAACAACTAAAACCTTTTTCGCTGGCATAATTACCCACCGGGGTTCCATCCTATTTCTTTCGCGAATTCGCCAAGCGTAAAGTATGGGCATCTTAACTTTTTGGCTTGAGAATCCACTAAAGTCTCTATTTTTTGGTCTTTAATTTCGTCTGGTGTTCCAATGAATGCCTTAAGTCGTTTGTATGCTTGTTTACCTTTTGGTTGCTGATATGGAAGCATGCCTCTTACGGTTCTTCTAATTATTCTGTCTGGTCTTCTATAATGGGCTGGACCCATTTTTAGGTGTCCCACTTCTAGGAATTCTTTGGCTTCCATTACTTTGCTTTTCTTTTTTCCTGAAAGTACAGCTTTCTCAGCATTCACAATTATTATCTCTTCACCATTCAGCAATCGCTTGGCAACTATGCTTGCCATTCTACCTAGAATAAGTCCATCAGCATTTATTACAGTGACTGATTTGCTAGTTGTCTGCATTGTTTCACCCAACTATCTTGACGTTTGAGCCTTTCGGATTCTTCTTAACTAAGTCAAAAAAAGATAGGCATTTGCCTTTGGCAGCCTTTATTTTCTCCTTTGCATTTTCAGAGAAAGCGAAGGCTGCAACTGTTAATGGATGGTTTATTTCACCCGCACCTAGGACTTTGCCCGGAACCACTGCTGTTTCATTCTTTTGTGTATATCTGTTTAAGCTGCTCAAATTCACAGCTATGCGTTTTCTCCTCGATTTAGCCATGCGTTCGGCGATGTCCTTCCAGATCTTAGCCTTGTTTTCTCTGCTTTGCCTTCGTAGGAAGCGAATAAGCTCTATAAGCTCTGGATTCGTCGTTTTAATCTTTTTCACTCTTTTTCACCTTGATCTGGCTTTCTAGATCTTTTAATTGTGCATCTATGGTTTTGATGGTTTTCTTCATAATTGTTTCCGGGGAAAGCGCGCCTGTAGATTCCAGGTTGAATATAAACATGTTTTCTTCCCAGCTGATTTTAATTGCTGGAGGATTTTGTGGGCAAGCTTCAACGCAGTCTTGGCAGAGTGTGCATGCCATCAAATCGCGAATTTCTATCTTATTCCCTGTTTTGGCTAGAACTTTTCTTGGACAGATTTCCACACATTTCTCGCAAGCATCACAGCTCTTACCGAGAATTTCTATTTTTGGGAAATATTTGTATGTGCACATTGAAACTGGCTGCCATTTTGCATGATTTTTTCCTTTCCCAAGTCTTGCATAGGCTTCAAGCTTTAATCTTTGTTCCTTCGCCAATTTTATTATGGGAATTTTGTCGCTAACTGGTGATATATCTGGGTTTTCCGATTTTAATTCACCAGAGTAAACTGTTCTTGTTCCTTCTTTTGACTCCGCATCTAATGTAAGTGTGACTCTGCAAAGATTGCATCCGAATTCGCTTTTACATGGGCATTCTTCGGGTAAGTTATAACTTTCTAAGTCGGTTTTAAGGGGTACAAGTCCAAGCCTGTGGGCTATAATTTCGTCTTGTAGTATGGAAGAATTCTCAATTATTACAACTTCATCTATAGCCATGCATGGAACTTCAGCAACTACTATCCTTCTCAAGGCATTCATAAACGGAACGTCAACTCCCCGAATTAGCAAACGCATACTTTTATCGTTTCTCTCAAGCACTTCTATTTCCACTTATTTTGACACTCCGTAATGAACTGTAATAACCCTGTGCCGTTCAATAGAATACTAGTGCATTATTTCAATTTTTCTATTA
>CAYZEP010000047.1:0-10291 GCA_964477645.1 uncultured Candidatus Bathyarchaeia archaeon
GATCAGCTTGGAGATACTGAAGGCTTAAGATATCTTGTAGTAGAAAGCGACGGTGTCCCAGAGCGCATACTCTTTAAACTATCCTAAAGAACAGTGTGGAAGTGAAAGTTATGGATAATGAAATCTATTCCTTTGCACTAAAAAACACCTTAAACGAAATCAGAAATGCGTGCCCAGATATAGCTAACAGCTTTATGTTTAAAGAAGACGGCGAAATAATAGCTGGAGACGAAAACACACCTGAGAAAACAATGGTGCATGTTGTAAATGCCTTTGACGGTATATTCGAAAAGGCTGAGTCCATAGGTGGTGTTGAAGGTATAACCCTTGAAGGCAGCAATGGCAGAGTAAATGTTTCTCACTTGAACGACCTTTACCTAGTCACGGTTACTTCCAGAAAAGCAGATATGAACTATGTGAACACTGTAACCCGCGTCCTGATCCCCACAGTTCTAAAACTACTGGAGAAAATCCACCCTACCTCCCTCAAAAGCAATTCACCTACACCTAAAATAGGGCCTGAGTTTCCAATAGTTAAGAAATCCGAAGAGCCAGCAGAGGAGCCTGCTGAAAAAACCATAATAGAAGAGCATAAAGAAGTAGTAGAGCCTCCTGTAAACCAGCTTATAGTTGAAAACCTCGGCGGTTTGCTTGTTCCATCCGATACTGTACGCATTGACAGCGAAATACTGTTGCAATGGGAAGAACTTTATGATGGTAAAAAAATAGAGGAAGTTGAAATTGGAACATTTAATGGAAAAAAGACACAATGTAAAGTCAAACCCATCAAAGGTTCAAAATACGAAGGAAAGGGTATCGTGCAGATGCCTGAAAAAATGCAACTTGACCTTGAAATTAAGAAGGGTGAGCTTGTGAGGGTTAAACCCATAGTTGAGTAATGGAGGCTATGTATGATGGTTAAGAAAAAAAGAAACGTTCAAGAGGTTGCTGCCGTGGCTGAACCCATAACTGTTGAGACGACATCCACAAATGATCTACGAGCAAATCTCGAAGAAGTTAAAACTTACGATGGGGTTGTAGGCTATATCCTGAGAAACTCCAGTTCTGCTGCTATAGATCTTAAAGATCCAACAAAAATAATCGACTACGCCATTCTTTCATCTTCAGCGCTTGAGGCAAGCGAAGAACTCTCTGAACTCTTTAACTTAGGCACAGTCAAGGAAATAATTGTTGAAGGCAGAGATATTAAACTACTTTCCTTTGTTGTTGACGAAAATAAAATAAGCATTTTCATGGAGAAAGATGCTGACTGGGAGAAGATTTTAAGGAAGTTGCATTCGGCTTAAGTAGGGTCAGCTAAAATATCTTTATTCTTTGCTTTCTCCAATCATGTTTTTTTAAACGCGGTTACCTTCTATTTTCAGAATGTTTAAATTAGTGTTTTCATTAGTATTTTTCTTGGGGAGAAAGGAGTCTTTAACAGCCTTTTGAGAGGCTGAGTTGATAAACTTGTTGATTCGAACTAGGAAACATAGTAGTAGTCATCGCGGACGTTTAGATATTATTGCAGATATTTTAGAAGCCTCTCACAACGGAACGAAGAAAACCTATCTGATGTATCATTGTAATTTGAGTTTTAAACAATTGAAATATTATTTGGATTTTCTGCTTAAAAAGGAATTTTTATGGACGGACAATGAAGACGGCAATCCTAATCCTGGCTTGTTTAGGATTACTGATAAGGGTAAGAAGTTTTTGAGGGCCTATAAAAATTTGGCGTCTCTTATGATGTAGTATTTTGGGTTAAAAATTTTGGAACAGTTTTTTCAAGTTTTATTTCCTTGGTTTCTTCATTTACTATTATGAAGCTGTATTCTTTTAGGAATTTTATGATTTGCAGGATTTGGTTTTCGTTTAGTTTCATTTTTTGTTGTATTTCTCTTAGTGTGTGCCATTGTTTATCATTGAGCATCTCTAGGATTTTTGCGATTGTCGATGTTGTCAATGTGTTCGCCAGCGATAGTATTGGTTATATGCTATTTGTTTAAATGCCTTGTGAGGTTTTTTTTCAGAACTTTTTTCTAGAAAATTGTTTGCATTGATTTTAGTTTTGGTATATCTTCATCATCGCAATTCAGCGATAATAAAAAAACCGTCAAAAGCCACAATAATCTCACACTAATCTACTTTAGCAAAGTCTTTATCAAAACCAATCATATAAGACGCTGGAGAACGCGTTAGATGAAACGGCAAATCAAGTGGATGCAGATTCTTATTCAATGTAAAAACAACGTACAGAAACAAATCACTCCCTTACTAAAAACGCTAAATCAGCCGCAACCAAACTTGGGTATTGGGGCGGGTGGAGATCCTATAAACCAGATAGACCTTGCAGCGGAGAGTGCTATCGTAGATACGTTGAAAGAGCATGAAATCTCGTTTACACTATTAAGCGAAGAGTCTGGCATAAAAGAATTCGGGAAGGCTCCTAACAACTATTATGTGACGGTAGACCCTATAGATGGCACAACGAATCTTTTTAGAGGGATTCCTTTCTATGCGACCTCAATTGCACTCTCCACAAAACCAATCTTAAACACTATACATACATCTATCGTAGCAGACCTATTTCATAACATAACCTATACAGCGCAAAAAGGCGAAGGAGCCTATCGTAACAACCAAAAAATAACTCCATCAAAAAATGCATCACTAGAAGAAGCGGTGATAGGCACGGATCTAAACACTTACAAAATCCAAAAAATAGCCTCTCAACTGACAAGTCTAATCCAAAAAACAAAACATATACGCCACCTAGGAGCCAACGCTCTAGAACTATGCTACGTTGCAGAGGGAACAACAGACGCCTTTATAGACATACGTGGAAAACTCCGCTCAACAGACATTGCAGCTTCTTGGCTAATAATAGAAGAGGCAGGCGCAAAGATAACAACGCCAGATGGAAAACCGCTAAACATTAAGTTGGATCCCAAACAAAAGGTAGAATTCGTGGCGGCTGCGAACCAAAAAATCCACAAAGTCATACTAAACCTGATAAAAACTGAAAAGGAAGCAAAATGATAAAGCTGCTACCACCACATCCAGTCGCAATAGTAAAAACACAAAAAACTCGAACAATGGTAATTGCTGACTTGCACATAGGATGGGAAATAACTCTTTCACAAAAAGGCATACACATCCCAACACAAACGCCAAAACTTCTAAGAAAACTCACAAATCTCATATCCACGTACAAACCAGAAAAACTGCTGATTTTGGGCGACGTAAAACACACCGTCGCAACCGCTGAAACAGGCGAATGGCATGATGTACCCGACTTTTTCAGCGAACTGCAGAAACAGATGCAAGAAATATACGTAATACGAGGAAACCACGATGGAAACCTTGAACCATTATTGCCCGAAAACATAAAACTCTTGCCAGCAACTGGTATAACCTTAGGCGAAGTTGGTTTTTTCCATGGGCACCAATGGCCATCGCCAAATCTCCTAAACTGCAAGACATTGATTATGGGGCATGCTCATCCAGTTGTAGCCTTCCGCGACCCAGCTGGGTTCAGAATAACAAGACAAGTTTGGGTGAAGGCAAACTGCAACATCACCCGCCTAACTCATGTCTTACTGCAAAAACATAAAATAAAAATTGAAAATACTCCAGAAGAAGCATTATGGAAACATTATAAGGTTAAGCCGAAAATCGCACAACTTTTCATAATGCCATCCTTCAACGACTTCCTAGGAGGCAGACCATTAAATGAAAGAAAAGCGAGCGGAAACTCTAAAACTGAAAGAACCGTTGGTCCGATTCTCCGTTCAGAGGCAGTTGACATGGAAAATGCAGAGACCTATCTTTTGGACGGAACTTTTCTTGGAACCTTAAATCAGCTCAAAATCTTGAGCTAATAGCATTTCAGCATAAAATTTATAGATGTGGCATCATTCACACTAACAAGGTGAAAGAATGCCACCAGAAGAAGATTACCCAGACTGGTTTAAAAGAAGACGCACCCCATTCTTTAGAGGCTGGGGCTTCGAGGATATCGACAAGATCTTCGGGGAAATGGAAAAAATGATGGAAGAAGAGTTTAAAACATTTACTTCACGAGTCCCTAAAGACTATGTTAAAGAACGTAAACTCCCAGACGGCACAACCGTACGTGAATGGGGGCCATTTGTATACGGCTACAGCATGAAAATAGGCCCTGATGGAAAACCCGAAATCCGCGAATTCGGCAACGTTAAGCCGAGTCGTTTAGGACCTCGTGTGAAGGAAGAACGTGAGCCACTTGTGGACATCATTGAAACAGATGGAGAAGTCCATGTTGTCGCAGAATTACCAGGTGTGGAGAAAAGCGACATAAAACTACACGGAACAGAAGACACGCTAACAATATCAGTAGACACTCCGCAACATAAATACTATAAAGAAGTTACCTTACCGACAACGGTGGATGTCAAAGACGCAAAAACGCAATATAAAAACGGAGTCTTAGAAGTTACGCTACCGAAAATCCAAAAAGAAAAGAAAACTAAAGGCGAACCCATAAGCATCAACTAAAACATTTCACCCTTTGCTACGAGAGTCAACGTCCTCCTAAAGAGCCTGTGCGCGTATGGAAGAGAGCTCAGAGATTGGGGTACTGAATACTATATGCAAGGAAGCAAAAGCCGAAGGCAAATTGACTGGCAAAAGCCTGACAAAACTTTACGAAATTTTTGGTCAACGTTTCACAAAGGCTTTTGAAGCCTTAAAGGAAAATCGTGTGAAAAAATATTCTTTTAAACCGAGCGGTAAAACTGTCTGGATTGTTGTTGGAAAGGAGCGGGACTATCTGATAATGCCTCAGGCCGAGTTTTGTACTTGTGATGACTTTTATTTTCGTGTCTTAGACAAGGAAGTGCATCTGTGCTATCATTTAATTGCACAGAAAATCGCTAACGCTCTAGCATGGTACGAAGCCATAGAAGAACGTGATGAGCTTTATGAGTCTTTGATGGGTGAGTGGAAAAAAGCTATTGTTTAAATATTTCACCCTCTAGAAATAGGAGGTAAAGGAGACAGTTTCTATGAGTATAGGAGAATACTTTGAAATACTCAAATATGCCCTTATGGGCACAACATTTGTTGTGTTGGTTTTGATATTTTTGTATGTGTTTTATGGTAAAGAAGAAAAGACGAGCTGAACACAAGTTTTCAACTCTACGCGTGTTTGTAGGAAGATTATAATGCTTAAAACTGCAAGAATTATGGCAAATAAAATCATCCATGTTCCTTGAGGTCCTATACCTACAACTATGGGAAATGGTCCAATAAATATGATAGCACCAAAATTTACTGAGCCGCCAGAAAGCATCACGGCAACCACCAGAATTATGATGCCTACAAAAATTATGAAGAATCCTATGAGGAACAAAATTAAGAATCTTTGGAGTTCGCTTGCCTCATTATCTGCGGGTTTTGCAATTTTTTCGAACGTTACCATCGTGAGCTTCCCTCATTTGGATAATAAGTAAAGAATCACGGTTATTATTACAAGGAGTATTGTTACTGTTAGCGAAAGCAACAAGACTGTTTTCACTGATTCCTTGTCTGTTCCAAAAATTATCGGAAAAGGCCCGATTATTATTACTCCACCACCTCTTACTTTTTCCTTTCCCCTAACGCTCATAAGGAGAAGCAGAATGGCTGCAATTATAATAATAAACATACCCGTGAATATTAGGGCAATGCCTAAACCATAAAGTGTCCCTGCATCCATAACTATGTTAGGCCCTCTTTACATCAAAGTCGTTAACAGTTTTTAATAAACTTTATAGCATCTTCTTCTCTCATCTTCTGCGGTATTGGAGCTGAAATGACGGCTGAAAAAAGAATAATTGATGAGATACGTTCGAGGCGTCCGGAAATTTCAGCGGAAGAGATTCTGAAGAGGTTAAGGACGGGAAAAAGGAAAACGGGCGGTTTTATTTCAGACGAGATTCTTTTGCGGATGATTGCGGCAGAGTTTGGCGTGGAATTCCCACAAGATGAGGCTTCAACGCCTACTCTTTCATTAAGGGATTTGATTCCGAGCTTAGGTGATGTTACCATTGTTGGGCGAGTCGTTGCAGTTTTTCCTCCTAAAACTTTTGAAGGAAAAAGAAGCGGAAAATTTGCAAGTTTATTTATCGCTGATGAAAGCGACATCATACGAGTTGTCTTGTGGAATGATAGGGCAAGTCTCATAGGATCTGGTGAGATAAAGGTTGGGCAGATAATACGTTTTTCTCACGGATATACTCGCGAAGACCGCAGTGGAAAAGTAGAATTACACATTGGAGATAAGAGTGAAATCGGAATCAACCCAAAAGGCATAGAAGAAAAAGATTACCCTGCCATCAGCAAATTCGCAGCAAAAATTGGAGAAATAAACCAAGCGCACAAAAATAAAAGAGTAAATGTCATAGGTTCAGTTAAAGAGCTGTTTTCTACATCCACCTTTAAAAGGCGAGATTCACGCTCTGGAAAAGTCGCGCGGTTTAAACTAGCTGACAAAACAGGCGAAATATCCGTTGTTGCTTGGAACGAAAAGGTGGATGAACTTGAAAAAACACTGAAGAAAGGCGTGCGATTGCAAATAGTAAATGCGAAAGTTAAGAAGGCATTGAGCGAAGGATTAGAAATTCATGTTGACGGAGGAACCTATGTTGGGGCGCTTGCATCTGCAGAAGAGTTTTTGAAAATAGCGAATTTAAAAGAAGGCTTAAACCGTGTTAATGTTGAAGGAGAAATCGTCACCAAACCTGTAGTCAGGGATGTAAAAACGTCCAAAGGCGAAATTGTAAAACTAGTCGTTTTTGATTTGAAGGATGAAACTGGCAGGATATGGGTCTCAGCGTGGCGAAAACATGCCGATACAGCAAGTAAACTTGAGTTAGGCGACAAGGTCATTGTAAAAAATGCTTACGTAAAAAGGGGTTTTGGGGATCAGCTTGAATTATCAACAAGAAACACAACATCTATAGTCAAAAGTGAGAGTGAAGAACAGAACCGAAAAGATAAGAGCGATGGTTAAATTGCGCTTGAAAGGTGTCAAAGCTGTACTTTTCGACCTAGATGGTACATTAGTGGATTCTTCTGAGGCGATAGTAAATGCTGTTCAAAGAGTTTTGAATTCGAGAGGGTTAACCTGTGACAGAGCTAAAGTTGCTAGTATGATAGGTTTGCCACTTGAAGATATTTTTAACGTTTTTGCATCGAACGTTTCAAGGGAGGAGATGTGGCAGCTAGTCCATGAATATAGGGAATACTACATGGCACATCACCTTAAAAATACATCAATTCATCCTTCTGCCCATTTGCTCCTTAGAGAATTAAAAGTCAAGGGCTTTAAGCTTGGGATAATAACGACCAAATACAGAGAACCTGTCATGGAAGTACTTGCTTATTTCAGTATTTCAGAGTTGTTCGATGTTGTTGTGACAGGATATGAAGTAGAAAAGCATAAACCTGCGCCAGATATTGTGCTTGAGGCGGCAAAGAGACTAGGAGTAAACCCTAAACAATGCGTCGTTGTGGGCGACAGTCCAATTGACGTTCAAGCTGGAAAGCGAGCAGACGCCTTCACCATTGCTGTACTGTCCAACACATACCCCAGAAGGCTGTTGGAAAGCGCCAAGCCAACAATCATAATTGAAGAACTTGAAGCAATTCCAAAATTTCTTTAGTGCCGGGGGCGGGATTCGAGCCCGCGACCTCTGGACAGTTGGACGTTTGCCCCGTTTTGTTCTCCAGATTATGAGTCTGGCGCCCAAACCAGGCTAGGCTACCCCGGCTCAATGCCCTGATTACATCTCAATTTTAGAGTAGCTCTTGCATATAAGAGTTAAAAACCGCCAATTCTAGTTGATTAATTACTCGCTATTTTTTATTGTAGCTCTGAAAGACTATTCTTTTTTTACTAGTTTTTCTACGCCAGAGCGTTTTCCAAGATATATCACATTTGCCATTTCAACAAAAAGTCCTGTCTCAACAACTCCTGGAATACCTTTTAATCTGCTTTCCAACTCTGCAGGTTTACGTATAAGCCCGAAGTTTGCATCTATGATTATGTTGCCGTTGTCCGTTATAACTGGTCCAACCTTCTTTATTCCCTCTCTTAGGACTGGTTTTCCGCCAATTTCTTTTATTTTGCGCATCACAACGGGTGCTACAAAGGATAAAACTTCCATTGGCACTGGATGATCATTTTCTCCTAGAACCTTAACTTTCTTGGTTTCATCCGCAACAATAACGAGCATTTTTGATGAAAACGCAATTATCTTTTCTCGGGTAAGTGCCCCGCCCATCCCTTTTATTAGGTTCATTTTTTGGTCTATCTGGTCTGCCCCATCTATTGTCAAATCTATCGTTGAGTGCTCCTCCAAGGTTGTTATTGGAATCCCACATTTAACGGCTAACATAAAAGCCTGATATGATGTTGGAACACCAAAAACATGCAGTCGTTCATGCTTAATCCTATTGCCTATTTCTTCTATGGCATAAGCAGCAGTGCTTCCACTTCCTAATCCCACAATAAACTTGTCCTTAACTTGTTCAACCGCACGTAAGGCTGCGTTCTTCTTGGCTTTTTCAATCCATTCGCTTTTAGGATTCAACTTCCATCTGCCCCAATCTATCTAAAACCTTTTCCACTTCAGCCCTAATTTCCTCTATTCTTCTTTCCGCCTCTGTTCTCGGGGTTGGCTTAGCTGATGGTACTTTTCTCTTCTTTTTTGCTTTTTCTTCGGGAGCCGTGGTTGGTGGTGCTTTGGCAGTTGGTATGGTTATTTCTTTTATTGATTTTGCCTCCACCTTTGTGCGTAGCTCTTCAATTTTTGTGCCTAGTTCGTCGAAGCGTTCGCTGAACAATTTTATTAGGTCTTCTTGCATGGCTTCAAGTTCATGTAAAGCAACTAGGGATTCGTCTTTTGAAATAGCTTCTTTCACGGTCATCATTCGAGACTTGTAGGTTTGTGCAAGTCTCTCTCTTTCTTCCTCGCTTATTTTCCCTTCTGCATGGGCTTCATAAAGCCGCCGAATCGCATCGCTTAAAATTTCCCTCTCCAAATCCAATATTCTAAGCTCTTCCTTGGCGCGTGTAGCTTCATCTGAAGGAACACTCTTGACAATTTTAAATGGCAATCCCTTCAATTCCTTCATGGATTCCTCTTCTTCCAGAGCCTTTTCTTCTTTTTTCCCACGTTTTCTCATTGCATAAATGACTATTAAACAAGCGATAATCCCCCCTGCAGCTATAGCTATTAACGCGTAAATTAGAGGATCATCCAAGGGCAAGAACGGTTTCCCTCTCTATCTTCATTGTTAATTATGCATATATAAATTATCTAATCCATTTTCTATGACTAATTTTGCATAAAAGCAATGAAAATTTCGGCTGAACGCCCTGAACATTCGCAGCAAATTCCCGGTATTTTCTCAACTTTGACCTTTGGAAAATATTTTCGGGCCATTTCATGGACATTTTCTGGCTTAAAACCTAGATGCACGTCGCCCATTTCCATTTTAAACTCTTCGAAGCCATGTTCGCATAAGTCGACAACTATGGCTTTTCCACTCTTTTTCAAAACTGTCTTAAGGCTTTTGAAAATTTTTTCTGGTTGAGTGCTGTGGTGAAGCATTAAAGTGGAGAAAATGGCGTCAAACCTTTGTGGAATTTTGAAGTATTTCCTTGCCTCTGTTATGCTGTCTTTAATATTTTCGGCAACGCCTACGAAAGGCGTTATATCCATCTTTTTCTTGGCTAGCGAAAGCAGCATTGCTGGAGTTAGGTCCATGGCATAAAAAGAGACTTCAGGAAGCTTTGTGTGTATTTTTTCGGCGATTTTTGCTGTGAAAAAGCCTGAGCCAGCGCCGATGTCCAACACTTTTGCGTTTGCTGGAAGCATGGAGGATTTGAGCAGAAGTTTTGTGATTGCATTAACTATTCGGTTTACTCCGCTTTGCCCAAAATAGTCTATGAGGATTTTGTCTCTTTTCTCAGCTTCTTTAGTCGTAAAGTGTTCAACCGTGTTTGCAAGAGTTTTTGGGTCAGAAGCGCCAAATTTTTCAAAGAGACGTTCGAGTTTCACTTGCTGTAGATATTTTTCTACACTTGTTGCCATTTGGCTCCATCTCGCTTGTTACAGTTCTGAACTAAGAGTATCAAGATTCAGTTCAACCTATATATAAGGGAGGCTAGTCTCCGCAGAGAGCCAATCTCTTATTAATGCATGGAGCCTCGGGCGGGATTTGAACCCGCGACCGCCGCCTTACCAAGGCGATGCCCCAC
>CAYZEP010000048.1:0-9830 GCA_964477645.1 uncultured Candidatus Bathyarchaeia archaeon
CGGGCGCTAGGCTCCACAGGCCTATAGGCTACCAGGCTACCTCACCTCGGCCACTATTTTGCTGACTCTGACCACTTTTGAAATGCAAGTTATCGTTTATTTGCGTTTTCTAAGAAATGTTAAGTCGTCTTTTTTGTGTATGTATTTCTTTAGTGCTTGGTCAATTTTAGGCTTGTCGCGTTACCTAAATTGGATACCCCTCTCTAGGTTTTTTTTAACATGTTATTGGCGCTGAAATCAACCAATACGGATAGACCCCTCTAGGTTTTTTTGTCTATGAGCTACGTTGCTGTCTGATGCGCCTTGCACTATTATAAGTATAGCTTGTGAAGGTCTTAGTGCTCAAACCTATGACTTAAGCCTCCTCAAAGAATCTGCGATAGAGCTCAGGCGCCTCACGTTGCAGCTTCTCTCTTATTGCATCACGAATGAAGTCAGCAACATTGACATGGCCATCGCGCCGACAAAACTCCTCAATCAACTCAGCTGTTCTGTTAGTTACTCGAGTTGCCACAACCTTCGTCTTTTCAGCCTTTATACTTATTCTCTCCAAGTACACAACCGTAAACATCAGCGAAAAACCCATAAAAGATAGGTGTTAGAAGTCTTATTAATGCAAAAAGTAATACTCTTATATGGGTTCAAAATAGAAAATTGATTTCGGTCGATATCATAGCTCTTGCAGTTTCCTATAGACCCTTGAGGGAATTGAGTCACGATGGTGGAGAGTAAAATCAACCATAATAACTCAGTGAATCGAAAGGTCCAGATGACCTTGGAAGGGAAGGAATCCCATGAAGACTGGACCTTTGCAAGAGCAGACACTACTTATCTTACCCATAAGCTGCACGATTATCCAGCAAGGATGATTCCGCAGATTGCTCAGCGATTGATAGAGTGCTATTCACCTGTCCGCGGAAAGATCCTTGATCCGTTCTGTGGCAGCGGTACAACATTAGTTGAGGCAAGGCTGGCCAACCGAAATGCGGTTGGCAACGACATAAATCCCCTTGCAGTTCTTCTGGCCAAAGTTAAGTCAACCCCTATTGACTTCATCAATGCCAGTTTCAACCCTTCAAAATTCTTCTCGGATCTTCAGCGTGAATACGTGGAAGAAAAAAAGAATAGAAGGCTACCTGATCCACCACTTCAAATTCTCCCTAATCTGCTTCATTGGTTTAAAGAGCCGGTTGCGCGTGACCTAGAATTCTTATATCAACGAATCATGTGTGTTGAGGATCAAGAGATTCAGGATTTTCTCAAAATAGTTCTCTCGGACACAATTTTCAAAGCATCCAACATAGATCATCGCTCGAGTAGATTTATTAGAACGCTTCATAAAGATGAGCTGGAAAAATTTAAACCCAATGTCTTAGAAAAATTCCAGAGAAGGCTTTTCGACTCAGTTACAAGGATGCTACAGTACTCTCGAAGATTAAAAGAGCTGCCTGTTGACAACGATTTGACCGTTATGGTCAGAAGGGGTGATGCCCGCGGCCTTCCTTTTCTCGATAATGAATTTGACACTGCAATAACATCCCCACCTTATGGAGAAGAAAAAAACACCATTGGATATGCCAGATGGTCCAAGCTATCAATCGCATGGTTAAGACTCAATAGCAAAGCTTTGAACGAGTCAAAAAAGATGGCTCTTGGTGGAGTGAGCAGCGCAAATATCTTAGAACGATTAGACAAGTTACAATCTCCAACAGCCATGAAAGTTCTAAAAGAGATATCAAAAACAGATCCTGCGAGGACAAAAGATGCGTTACCCTTCTTTTTTGACTATCTCAAAACCCTTGAAGAGGTGCATCGGGTAATTAAGCCTAGATCATTCTATTGCATTGTCATAGGCGACCGATCCATACGCAGAAGACTGCTTGACATGGAAAGGGTGACGATAGAATTGGGAACTTCAGTTGGCTTCGAACACATTGACTCGTTCTTCAGAAAAATACCAATGAAGCTTATACCATGGAATACACCTACTGGCAAGACAATTTCCCGCGAAAGCATAATAATCTTGCAGAAAATTAATCATCGCAGTTAAGCATGGAGGAATGGGACATTCCAAAGAGGAAAACTACGGCACCTCCGATAACGCGAGTCCATAAACTATTCCGCTTAAGAACGGTTGTCAATGACCTCAAAAACTATGTTTCTGCCGGAGCAGTAGGGGTTACTTCAAAAAACATAGGCCAAATACTTGTAGACCGAAAACTCAGCAAAATCAGTATTCTAGAAACAGCAGATAAGCTTAAGCGGGCACGTGACCATGCAAACAATGCGAGTGTTCTCGGCCTTCTTGTTCCCATTCCTCATGGTCGCGAATTTGTTTACACGAGGTCAGTTTTTGGTGAGTTGCTATCAAAATATAGGTTTGAAGACGAGTGTCCTAAAGATCTCCATGAATCAGCAATTTTTACTGACAGAATAATGCGACTAAAACTGACGAACCCCTATGATTCGCGTCACACCTACTCAAAGTTTCATTGCCGTCCATTCCTTAACATACTGACCCTTCTGAAATACCGTGGTAGTCTGCACATAGACCAACTACATTATGTCTTAAGCTTGACTGAGGATCTCGGTAGCAACAAAGACCTGACGAAAAAGGTGCTCAACCAGTTCTCTAAGTACTTCGCATACGATGATGATTCAATAGCTCGTTTTGATAGAAACTTCAAAATAACGACTCCTAGAGTAAGGCAGGAGGTGCGAAGATCTACCAAGCCTCTATTAGATTGGGCACAACAGCTCGATCTGATTGGAGTCCAAGATGGCGACTGGTACTTCATCAAAGAGAAGGGGTTAGTCGTCCAAAAGTTCTATTCTTCGCTGTTTCCAGTCTGGTTTGATAAATTGGGTTTTGATCCCGCTTTTGCTGCATCTCTGTTACTTGTCTATATGTATGCGTTCGTCAACGGACTACGAATAAACCGTGGGAAGCTACCACAAGAGTCAAGGAAAACGCTTGAAGCAATGAACAGTCAATTCGAGCTATGGGATCAAAGCTTCAGAAAACTGAAACAACCTATTGACTTCGACTTGAACTATGATGTCTCGTGGGATTTAAGAGAATCAGTTCTCGGCCATATCCAAAAACTCAACATGATGAAAATTAACGCGAATGAATTATCACTGTGGCCAATTAGACAAATAGAAAATCAGCTTTTAACAACCGGTGCAGAAAGGATGCAAGGAGAGCTCAGCAAAGCATTGGGGATCAGCGTTCCACGTAGAGAATGCTTCCAGACAGATTTGGAATGGCAAACCTGCATTAAGTTGCGTCTTCTTCAGTTACCGGCCGCTCCTTACCAAGGAGAATTTGAAGGAGAGACTGATCTTCCGATGGCCACTGATAACCCAGATATAGTCGTGAAAAATAGAGTAAAGTGTCTGGTTGAGTGTAAGAGTACTGGTGAATGGGGAAAAGTGATTGTTCTCAGCAAAAGGATTGGAGGTGAGCTCTACATGTATCAATCCTATGCCGAGGAAATCAATGCGAATTCCGCTTTATTCGTCTGCGAAGGTGAAAAGTTTGATGAGAGAAAGTTCATGCCTAGTTTCATCAGAGAAGGTGACAAGCTCAATAAGGTGGTACTGTTGTCGTGGAGCTTTTTGGACAGAGCCCAGAAAGACGAGAGAATCCTAAAAAAGTTGTATTCCACCTTAGAGAATCCTGAAACAGCCACGCCCCAGCAAAGAGTACTTGCATAGATCTCTAATCCAATTGTCAGATCCGAGCTAGGCACCGTGTCAAACAACCCAAAGAAAAAAAGGGGAACTTGCGGGAGACATCTTCACTTTGAGCGTAAGTACTTCACCTCGGCCGCATTTTGACATTTTTGTTTGTTTTTGGTTACTTTTGAACATTACACGATTGTTTATTTATGTTTTCTGAATGGTTCTGGTAGCTGCAACTTTGTTCCATAACTATTAAATAAGAATATAGTGTAACCTTTAGTGTGGGAAGATGCGGGGTTCTTCTATGCAACCAGATTCTGAGTCATGCGATATGCTCAAACAGAAAGACAAAAAATATTGCGTACTTGGAGTTCTGACCTATAACACAATGGTGATAAACGACAGCGCGATTGAATGGATAGACGGAAAAGATTTCAGCCTAGCCTCAATTGCAAAGTTGCTTGGACTTAATGAGAACAAAAATGTCAAAGTCAAAATCACCTTAGAAGTTGCAGAAGAGCCATGCGAACTGTGCGGAAAAGCGACAACAGGAGACAAAATATGCCAAAATTGCGGCAAAATGATATGCGATGAATGTGCAAGAACGGATGCAACCGGCGACAGGTGCTGTCCAGTCTGCTACGACCTTAAGGTTCCGTCGCCAAAAGTGTCTGAAACTGAGGAAGGCATGTGAGCATCTAGTTGACGGAATAAAAGAAACAAATTTATCTCTCAGTTAATCTAAAATCCTAATCTGCGGTGATAGAAATGCCGAGAATTATCCATTTCGAAATAAGTGCAGACAAGCCTGAGAGAGCAATCAAGTTCTATGAAAAAGTATTTGGCTGGAAAATCGAAAAATGGAAAGGGCCAATGGAGTACTGGATGATTATGACCGGAGATGAGAAAGAACCAGGCATTGATGGTGGACTTGCAAAGAGAACCGAGTCTGAGACTTCCACAGTGAACACTATCAGTGTACGTACCATCGACGAATTCATAAAAAAGATCGAAAAACATGGAGGAACAATTACAGTTCCGAAACATGCGATTCCAGGAGTTGGATGGATAGCCTATTTCAAAGACACCGAGGGAAACACGTTCGGCATAATGCAGAGCGACCCAAACGCTAAATAGGTAGTCCATTAAAAACTTGAGATGTTTTACGACTGCAAGTTTCTCTGCTAAGTCGTCATTACTAATGATAATAGTCTAAAGGCTAATCCGCCGAGAAGCAAGGCAAGCGCTACATCAATGGCTGTCACTGCAAGGGTTTTTCTCCATCCAAACTCCCTTTTGAACGCTGCAATAGTTGCCATGCACGGAATATAAATCATGGTAACCAACGAAAAAACAATCATCTGAACAGCGGTTAAAGATTCCAGACTCATATTGATTGTGACCAACGATTCTCGAAGCAAAATGAGCGCCAATTCTTTGCGGAGAATCCCAAAAATCAATGGAATCCCAGCAACTGGTGGAAGTCCTAACCAATTGTTAAACAAGGGGCTTGCAGCTTCAACTATATAATTCATGAATCCCGATAAAGCTAGTGCTTCTATAGTTACGCTTCCAACTATTATTATTGGAAAGGCAATGTATACAAAGTCTCTTGTTCTACTCCAAGTTTTCAGTGCAATGTTCTTAATTGAAGGCTTTTTGTAAGAAGGCATTTCCATGATTAAACCGACAGGTTCTCCTGGCAAAACTTTGAAAGCAATTCTGCCCAAAATAAAAACGAGGACTAAATCAAAAGCGTACAAAGCTAGAGCTGCATGCAAACCTACAAATCTTCCAACTAACCCGAGAATTACTACTGTTCTAGCTGCACATGGAATCAAAACAACTACGAAAGCAGCTAAGAACCGTTCTCGATCAGTTTCCATAATTCTGCAGCCAATGCAAGCGGGAACGCTACAGCCGTAACCGAGCATTAAGGGAATGAATGCTTTACCATGTAAACCTATTTTGTGCATCAAAGTATCCATTAGAAAGGCGGCACGCGGTAGATAGCCACTATCTTCTAACAACGCTAAGAGTATGTAAAATGGCACAATATACGGTAGCGCTATGGTTATTCCAGCAATTATTCCAGACAAAATTCCATCATTGATTATATCCACAGCGATTTCAGGCAGAAGTGAAGATAAAATGTTTCGGGCAAAAGTTGCGAAAATCCCAAAAACATAGTCTAGACCTGCAGAAACAAAGTTTCCGCCCACAAAAATCAAAGCAAACATAGATGCTAACACAGCAGCTAAAATAGGATATCCTAAAAACTTATGCGTAGTTAAAGCGTCTAGTTTTTGCTCCAAACTTATTTTGGGAGGCGCCTCAATAATCGTTACAGCATTAGTTATCTTAGTTACAAGTCCATATCTTTCAGACGCTATGATAACCGGCGATGATTCTCCATGAATTTTTTCCAATTCACTGGCTAACTTTTCAGCATGACCTAGCACCTCTTTTCCACTTTCGTAGTTTTTCAGTTTTCCAATAACATCCTCGTCTCTTTCCAGAAGCTTAATTGCAATCCATCTTGCGGAATAAACCGTGCAAAGTTGCGAAAGCTTAAAGTCAACGAGTTTTTCGATAGCTTGCACTCTTTTCTCGATTTCCAAGCCGTACTTGACTTTTAATGGCTTGATTTTCCTTTTCCCGTTTATTACTGCTATAGCTGTTGAGAGAAGCTCGTTTATTCCGCTTCCAGTAATCGCAACTGTAGAGTTGGCGGGTACTCCTAAGATTTCAGCAAGTTTCTCAGCGTCAATTCTTATTCCTTTCTTAGCTGCAAAATCAATCTGATTTAGATCGATAATTATTGGGGCTTCAAGCTCTAAGAGTTGAAGCGTAAAGTATAAGTTGCGTTCCAGCGCTGAAGCATCAACAACATTGATTAAAATATCTGGCTTTTCAACCGCTACGTAATCTCGTGAAACAATCTCTTCCATGGAAAATGTGGAAAGCGAGTATATTCCGGGCAAATCAATTATGCGGATTGTGTAGCCTTTAAAATACAGAGTTCCTTCAGCTCTTTCAACTGTTTTTCCAGGCCAATTTCCAACAATCTGATTCAAACCTGTAAGCTGGTTAAAAATCACGCTTTTTCCAACGTTTGCGTTTCCAGCTAGTGCTATCCTTAACTGTTTAGCCATTTGCTTCTGCCTTTGAGGGTTTGACGAAAACTTTTGAGGCTACGCCGTAGCCGAGGGCGAGCGCCACGCCTCTAACCTCAATTTGCACAGGACCATGAAAAGAACATTTTCTAAGAATCTTGACTTCAATGCCTGGAGTTAAGCCCATTTCAGCTAGTCTTCGGACAAGCCCAAAGCCTCCAACGGCGTGTAATATGACCCCTTTTTCTCCTTCGCACAGGTTCGCCAGAGAAGTTACTTCTTCACTAGTTCGCAGATTCTGTCTTTCAAAGTTTCTCCTATGCCTGAATCGCATGTTTGTTCCTCCCGACAATTTTGACCCACACGCTTGAAGCATCATCATAACTCAAAACGCACTTTTTTCCAGCAACAAGCAAAACCATGTGGGAAGGTTTCTTTTCAGCAACATGGACGGGAACGTTAAGTTTTATTCCTTTGCTAGCTAATGTAAGCAGTTTTTCTCTTTTTCCATCAGTTATTTTCGCCACTTTGCAAGCTTCATTTAAGCCTACTTCCGTCAGTGAATAGCATTCTTCTTCTTCAATCTCGCCTCTTTCTGTTGGTATTGGGTTTCCATGTGGGCAAAATTTTGGATGCCCAAGACGTTTTTCTAGCAGCGGAATTATATCCTTGGTTAGGGCATGTTCAAGCTTGCAAGCAATTTCGTGGACATCGCTCCATTCAGCATTTAAAACGTCTGTAAGCAACCGTTCCGCGAGTCTGTGCCTTCTGAGAATGTCTAGGGCTAGCTTCTCGCCCTTAGCAGTTAGCCTTACGCCTCTATAGGGTTCATGCTCCACTAAACCGTGCTTTTCCAAATGCGCGATGGTGTTTGTTATAGAACCCGGTACGACAGATAGTTCCTCTGCTAATTCTTTTGTTTTAGCAGCTCCGCTGCGCTTTTGGAGTCTATAGATTGCTTCAATGTATTCTTCAGCTTCATAGGAAAGTTCCAGTGTCAATGAGTATCACCAAACTTACGAGCTCTCGTAACTTTTCTATGATAGAACAACATCTTAAACCTTTCGCAGCAAACGAAAACAAACGAACCTAATAAATACATAAGACTTCAACCTAGCGAACGTTGCTACCAACCATTTTTTAGATGAGGTCCTATGAATGGCTCCTGAGAAAGCGCTAAAAAAGAAATGAAAGTCTTGAAAAACTGTGCAAGTTTGCTCAAGTAAATAATTCTTATAGCATTTCTAGACGCACGAAACATCGGCGAAACCACGCAGTTTACAAAGAAAAATTAAAAAACTCAGCTCAAATCATGCGAAAAAGCATCAAAACTTTAAATCTAAAACTAGCTTTATTCGCTCCTCAACCAAACGAAATACGAAGTAAACCTTTTGAATCATTGCTCCTCTGCCTTTATTGTAAAATGGTTAAATTAAAAAATCGGTTGAAGCTTTCTTATTGTTCACCTATGATCTGTATTATGATTGTTCTTCTTCTTGGATGAATATCTGTTTCCACAAAGATTAGTGATTGCCATGTTCCGAATTCTACTCGGCCGTCAATTATCGGCAGGGTTTTATCAGGTGGCAAGAGAACCGATCTTAAGTGAGCGTGGGCGTTAGAAGGATGGCTGTATGCAGCATGTTTTGGAATTAGTTTTTCAAGCAAAGCCTTAATGTCGTTTAGCAAGCCGTATTCGCTTTCTGTTAGGATTAGTATGCCTGTGGCGTGTGGAGCAAACACGTGAACTAAGCCATTCTTGATGCTGGATTTGGAAACTGCTTCTTGAACTTTGTCTGTTAGGTCTATGAATTCTATTTCGCCTTTGGTTGAGAAGCTGTGGCTTGTGTTGAAAACTTTGAAGTTTGACACAGCGTTTCACTCCAGCAGTTTAGTCATTATAATTTCGTCTATGTACTTGCCTTCTTTAAAATGCTTTCTTGGAGTCTTGCCAGTCTGCACAAACCCAACTTTCTCGTAAACATGAATCGCATGCTTGTTAGTTGCGAAAGCCGAAAGCGCCAGAACTTTTAAGCCCATTGTTTTGGCCTGTCGAACCAGAGTCTTCATCATTTCAGTTCCAACGCCCAATTCTCTAAAGCCGCTTTTTATTGCTATGCCTATCACGCCGACGTGTTTCTCAGAACCGCTTCTTTTGTTAATCTCAGAGACTGCAACGATTTTTCCGTTCACTTCGGCAACTAGGTGAAACATTTCATCCTTTTCTAAACGGTTAAGCATCTTAGACAGCCAGTCGATTTCTTCCTCTCTCGAAACCTTTTCGGTTCTGGCAATGTCTACCTTTTCTTCTACAAGCGAGTTGATAAGTTCCAGCAAATCGTCTAGGTCTTCCCACTTAGGCGTCCTCAAAACTACCTCACGTCCGTCCTTAGCAGAGAATCGCCTAACAGTTTTTCCAGACTTCATAACCAACTACTAACACCTTAAACATTTTAATACTTTTTAGAATTCTTTGCCTAGTTCACATCTAAAACGCGGAACTGCGTTGATGCTTTTGTATACAGCCGTTTAGGCTTCTGTCTCTGGAGAACTCTGGTGACACGTATAATTCTTAGGTAATACATACGTCACCAGAATCACCTAACAGTACATATTCAATCTGAAGAAGAGAAAAACATAGACCACTTAGCCTACAGTAGATGAGACAAATATGCACATTCATAAGAAATAAGCTAGGAATAAGCTCTTTTCCCAACTCAACTCACAGTAAAAAAACTCGGTGAAAAACCTTCTAAGCAAAAACTAGACGCAGAAACTCGTATACAAAAGCATCAACAAAAGTCACAAAGAATTCTTGCAGCAGCAAAAACTCAGAACCAAAAGGTCAATTTGTACATAAGGGGGTGGTATGCAAAAAACCTAGGGGGGTCTATCCGTATTGGTTGATTTCAGCGCCAAAAGCTGGAGAATAACGACAAAACCTCGAAGCAATCACGAAGTAGAAGCCCCGAGGCTTCATATGGAGATTTTCGTCGGTTTTTATATGAGGCCCCAGTAAAGTCCATG
>CAYZEP010000049.1:0-9606 GCA_964477645.1 uncultured Candidatus Bathyarchaeia archaeon
ACTGTTATTTCTGGCAGTTCTGGCATGATTTTCACAAACCACTGAGAAGTAGAGGTATATGTCTGCAAATTATTTAAAATTGACTCATGAGTATTGTGTTTAGGAGACTCGATAAATGTCGGTTCAGAAGCAAGTTGTGGAAGCTCTAATGAAGCCTGAAGCTTATGACGAAGAACCAGGCAAAATTGAAATGATTCAGACCCACATATCCTTCGTTTTTCTAACTAGAAACTTTGTCTATAAGGTGAAGAAGGCTGTAGACCTCGGATTCCTAGACTTCACAACCCTTGAAAAGAGACGTTTCTTCTGCGAAAAAGAGTTAGAACTCAACAGACGATTGTGTAAAGGCATGTACCTTGAAGTTGTTCCCATCAACAAATCAAACGTTATCAAGATAAAAGGTGAAGGAGAAACTGTTGAGTACGCTGTGAAAATGAGGAGAATGCCTCAAGAAAAGATGATGAGCAAGCTTCTCGAAGAGAACAAGGTGGATAATAAGCTTATTGACGAAATAGCGAAGATCATCACGGAATTTCATGCGAAGGCGGAAACAAATAAGAGAATAAGTGAGTTCGGCTCATTGGCAATAATACAAGCTAATTGGAAAGAGAATTTCGATCAGACACGAGAGTTTGTCGACAAAACAATATCCATGAAGGATTTTAAGCTAATCCATGAAAGAATCGAAGATTTCATGAAGAGAAATGTGTCCTTTTTTGAGAAGAGAATGGCAGAGGGCAGAGTCAGAGATTGTCACGGCGACATTCATTCGGGTAACATCTTTGTCACAGACCAAATCTACATTTTCGACGCTATAGAATTCAACGAAAGATTTAGATATTCTGACGTTGCCTCCGACATTGCTTTCCTGGCCATGGACTTAGACTTTAAAGGACGAACCGATCTGTCCAACCTCTTTGTTGAGAGGTATGTTGAATATTCTGGAGACAAAGAGGTGATGAAACTTCTTTCTTTCTATAAGTGCTATCGAGCCTATGTGCGAGGAAAAGTTGTCAGTTTCAAACTTAAAGACCCTAGCGTAAGTGGTGAGGAAAAGAATTCAGCAATGAAAGAAGCAAAAGCTTACTTCAAAATAGCCACCACCTACGCAAAAATTCTCTAATTAGAAAAAGTTCATTCAGAGCTAAATTGCTCGGCTACATATTCTGGGATTTGGACTGTTCCCATGATTATCGGCTTTTGATGGCAATCGCTTCCTCCAGTCATGATTAGTCCATGTTTCTTTGCAAACTTTATGTAATGATTCGTTGTTTGAGCGTCATTTCTGGAGTGCCAACATTCTACGCCATCAATGTATCTCAGAAATGACTCTTCTATAATTTCTGTCTGTTCAGTCAGCGATTTGGTTAGCGTAACAAGCGAGGTTCCATGAGGATCGTTGGGATGAGCTAAAACTATTATTCCTCCAGCATTTCTTATCAGCCTCGAAGCCTCTTCAACGTAAAGAGGATACTTGAGAACATCACACTTAACAAGATACTTGTCAAAAGCTTCCTGTCTGGTTCTAACAATTCCTTTTTTCACCAGATAGTCTGCTATGTGAGGTCTCCCAAGCACTCCATCAACGGAAGCTTGAATCTCTTTAAAATCGTTCTTCGTTAACTTTTCAATTCCTTCTTTTTCAAATTCTACGTTAAGATTATTCAAAATCTTTGCAGCTCTTTCTTCTCGATACTCCGCCATTTGCTGAAGCTTATCCTTCAATTCCTTGTTATTTGCATCAAATTGATAACCCAGAAAATCCAGCGATATTGGTTCACCCTTCTGATATCTGAGGCGCGAAAAGGTTACGTTCAACTCAACCCCAAAAACATAATGGATTCCATTTTTCTTTGCTAAAGTCATGGCTTTTTCTTGGCAGTCAATCGAATCATGGTCTGTAATTGACATTAACCTAATGTTCCTGACTTTAGCTTCATCAATAATTTCTTCAACAGTCATGCTTCCGTCAGAACAACTTTTTGAGTGAATATGCAAATCTATTATCATAATGAAACGGGGTCCAGTTACTTTTTTTCCATTCCTATAATATACCAATCCTCGGGAGGGTCATGTTCTGTGTCCACAGTTAAGTGCACTATTTTAAGTTGTGGATATCTCTTTTTTAAGCCATCCAAGTCAACAGGTTCAAACTTTTTCTTGTTGTTATAATACGCTTCCTCGGTTAACGCGTTTGACTCATAATCCTCTTTGGTTCTCCTCAAAATCCTCGCAATTGCCACTTCCTCAGAACAGTGAGTTTGAAGTACAACAAAAGTCAGGTTGTGCTTTGCAGCAATCGCAGCGGCACGTCTTCGCAGTTCTTGAGTGACAAAAGTAGCATCCAATATCACACCTTCACTCTTCTGCACAAGATCCTCTGTTCGGCGAAACACCTCATCATAGACAAGCTCCCGCTTGCTCATATTTGACGCAACTTTTTCGTCAAAAATGTCTTCATTCTTAAGAACCTCTAGTCGAATCAAATCAGTTCGAAGAATGGGGTATCCCTTGATTTTTGAGATTTCCTGTGAGGTTTCCGTTTTCCAAGTTCCCGGAAGCCCGCACGTAATTAGTAGAGTCCCAGGTCCTAACTCAGCTTTAACAAACTCGGCAAAAGGTTCCCTCAACTTGATACCCCTGCAATTAAGTTGAGACGAAGCGAAATTAAAACTTTTACGGCAAGAAAACACTGTTTGTTTTTACAGAGAGGTTCACAATTTTCTACGAAAGCTGAAAAGAAAATTATTTCGTAAAATCCTTAAGAGAACGGAATAGCTTAGGTGTCACATATGAAAACAGTGTATATTATTGGCAGTTTCAAATTTTACAAAGATATGTTGGATCTACAGAAGAAACTTACCTCTGAAGGGGTACGCTGTGCTATACCTCAACCTTCAAAATACAGAGACCCTAACGATCCGTCAAAATTCTTGCCATCGATCCGCGAACAGCCAAAGGAAAATTTGGTGAAAGACGCCTACGAATCAACCGTCCGCTGTTTCAAAAACATCGATGAAAGCGACATCATCTACGTCATAAACAAACAGGGATACATCGGAAAAAGCACACTTCTTGACATTGGCTACACCTTCGCAAAAAAGAAACCAACCTACGCGCTAGAAACAGTGGACGATCTAGCTGTTCAGAGTTTAATAAAAGTAGTCTCACCAGATAGGCTAGTTGAGATAGCAAGAGAAGGCTGACGTAGCCTTCGCTTACAGACTCTACTTTTTCTATGCACACGCTAAATGTTATAACTTACCACCCAGCAAACTGCTAGGCTAGGTGACTGCTCACCCATGCCCACTGTAGAGGAATTACAAGAGAAAGCCGCAAAAAACTTCAAGGAAAGACCTTCCAACTTCCCAGAAGGACGCCCATACAATTGCTGCGAAAGCGTCCTCTTAACGCTCGCGGAATATTTAGGCATCAAATCTGAATTAATTCCAAAAATCGCAACAGGCATAGGCGCAGGCTATTCCTTGAACGGGCTCACATGCGGTTCAATATCAGGCGCAACAATAGCCATAAGCATCATATACGGCAGAAAAACTAGCAAGGAAAATCCGCAAAAAACATGGTCAAAAGTCGACAAATTCGTTGAAGCTTTCAAGCAAAAATGGGGAGCCGTCACTTGTAGAGAACTCACAAGCTTAGACGTAAAAACCCCAGAAGGCATGAAAGAGTACCTTAAAAGCGTTCATGATTATGCATGCACTGAGCGGATAAAATTCGCTGTTAAAAAAGCGGTGGAGCTTCTCGAATAGTCCGCATCATTCAACATAAACAAATGGCTTACGCAATAGCAGTCGGAGCACCCAAAATTCACAATAGGAATGCCCCACTCTATCATATTTCCAGCAATTTTGCACTCCTCGGATTTCTCTGCCTCTTTGTAAAACACCCCAACAACCTTGGCAAACCTATTTTCGAGCAAATAGTCAATATGCCAGAATTTCCTCTTAGTTTTTCCGAGATGCCGCTTTATCCGCTTCTCCAGATTATTTTGCGCAGAACCAACATACACATACAAGCTCTTCTCAAAATTCACGCTGCCCAAAGCGCCTACTTTTACTCTAATGTCCTTACTAACTGAAATGATTAAGACATAAACGCCTCTCATCCTATTTGCCCATTTAGGAGTTATTTTGCTTATGCCATTTCAAAATCGCTTCAACAGCTTTACTTGAGTAGCCTATCTCCCTAAGCATCCTCTCCAGATCCTCAAGAGATTCGACATCCAAGTCAGACACCACACGCAAGAAGACTTTAGTTTAAACCCTATTTATCCTTAATCCCACGTCGACATGTGTCTTCTGTAGTAGGTTTATTTAAAATAAGGTTCAACATCCTCAAAATCAAACGACTTAGATTTAAGCAGTTTGTTGGCAAAACGGAAAATCTTTTGGCGTACGTCAACTGACAAGTTTGGATACCATAATGGGGAAGCCAAAACAAGGCTGCGCCAAGCGTAAAAGGGTTGCACCACGTTCAAAATCTCATTGTCACGAGTCTTGTCCAAATAATTCCTCCAGAAAAGCAAAAACAACCTCTCGAAAGGCCCAACTACCTCTCCGTAGGCCTGTAAGGAATAAAAAAGGTAATTGATAGTCATGGCAGTCACATCATCAGCAGGTTCGCCCCATTCGCCTCTGCTTCGGTCCAAAACTGTAAAGTCTAATCCTTGATTAAACACAACATTTGAAGGGTAAAAATCACCATGCACCTGCGACAATCTATGTGTCTTACGCCTAAGCCGCCAACGCCATTCCACGCACCTTTTCTCAAAATCCACAAAAAATTTCTCATCGACATATCCTAAAACGCTTGGATAGCTGTCGGTTAACCCGAAAACGCCTTCGCCGTGCCCAACCAAATCTCGGATACGCCTAGAGTAAAGCCCTGGAGCATCCTTCTTCGCTGAGTGAATCTCCACAAGATAATCAGATAAGGCTAAACATCGCTCCTCATCTAAACTTCTTAGGTTACCCGTTTCTTTAATACGGTCTAGATCGTTTTGGTAAAGATTGCCGTCAACAAACTCAGTCAAAATGAAAAACTCGCAGCAGTCACCCAGAGACTTCAAAGTTTCACCATCACTCATAAATGCACCTACATCAACAGAACGCACATGTCTAGGCAAATTATTGAAAGCGGAGTGCTGCCAGAGAAGAACTGCAGCCCTATCAGAAAAGTAATCATGCCCGAAACCCTCGGGGTGTATAGTCTCTAAAACAACGCGTTTAATCTCTCTACCAACATTAAACTCAATAAAATATGGTACACCGTAACCAAAACCCTTCAATTCTGCTGTAGCCTCACCGCTCATCGGAATAATTCGCAAAACCTTCACTGATGCCTTATACAAGCTTGAAAGGTACTCTTCTAGCCTCTCAACTTCTAACTTCAACAATAAACTTCACCAAAAATTAAGATAGCAACCATGAGTTAAAAATATAACGATACAAAAAAGTAATCAGAAACACATGACACAACAAAACAGCAAGGACTCAAAAATGAACATTCTAATCCAAAACGGAACCATAATAACAATGTGCAACCGAAAAGTAATCCATCAAGGTGCCATAGCCATAGAAGGAAAAACCATAATAGACATTGGAAAAACCCACGAACTAAAAAGAAAATATGGAACAGGCTACGAAAAAATAGACGCAAAAGACAAAGTGATCATACCAGGCCTCATAAACACTCATCAGCACGCCGCCATGAGCTTGCTAAGAGGATATGCAGACGATTTACCGCTCCAAGAATGGCTGGAAAAGTGGATATGGCCCATAGAAAAACACATGACAGCCCACGACATTTATGTTGGAGCCTTACTAACGGCCATAGAATCCATAATGGGTGGAACAACAACAATCAACACCATGTACCATTACACACCAGATGAAAACGAGGCAAAAGCATTCGCAGACGCTGGCCTAAGAGGGGTAATTGGCCACGTATGCTTCTCATGGAGAAAAAAAGAAGATAGGAAAGCACTATTGGACTTGGTTAAAAACTGGCACAACAAGGTTGAGGGCTTAATTCGCACAAGTGTAGATCCTCACGCGCCATACACTGTTGACCCAGAATACATGAAAGAATTAAAAGAAATAAGAAAAGGACTAAACAAAAAATACGGCTCAGAAAAGGCGCCAATAATTTGTCATACTCACGTCGCCGAAACCAGCGACGAACCGAGAAAAATCCAAAAAGCCTTCAACATACAGTTAAAAAGCGGAATCATGGACTACCTAGATTCATTAGACGTTTTAGATAAACACGTGATTACAGCGCATTGCTTAGCATTAACAGAAAAAGACATGGCGGTCATGAAACGCAGAGAAGTAAAGGCTTCCCACAACCCAATCTCAAATCTTAAACTTGCTTCAGGCATAAGCCCAATCCCAGAGATGTTGCGAAAAGGCATAACTGTTTCGTTAGGCACAGACAGCCCATGCTCAAACAACAATGCAGACATGTTTGAAGTCATGAAAACAACAGCCATACTACATAAAGGAATAGCCAAAGACCCAACACTTCTGCCCGCTGAGCAGGTATTGGAAATGGCAACAATAGAAGGTGCAAAAGCATTATCATGGAAAAACGAAATAGGCTCAATAGAAGTAGGTAAAAAAGCAGATTTAGCAATAATCAACCTCAAAAAACCGCACCTTTGCCCACTACATAATGAAACAAGCCACCTAATCTACGCGGCAAAAGCCTCTGACGTTGAAACAGTAGTAATAAACGGCAAAATAGTTATGGAAAACAGGAAATTAACAACACTAAACATACAAAACGTTATGAAAAACGTTGAAAAAACAAAAAACAGTCTTCTTAAAAAGCTAACGTAATGTTAAATAGTCAAGTTGCAGTTGGACACAAGAAGAAGGAAAGCAAAATGGAGAAGTTTAAAGTTAAAGACGTTACTCTAGCGCCTAAAGGTCATCTACAAACGGAATGGGCCTCAAAACACATGCCGGTTTTGAACCAAATTAAAAAAAGGTTCAAGGAAGAAAAACCTCTTAAAGGGTTAACCTTGGGCGCATGTTTGCATGTAACGAAAGAAACGGCTACCCTCGTTGACGCTTTTCTTGCTGGAGGAGCGAAAGTTGCATTATGCGGCTCCAATCCGCTTTCCACACAAGACGATGTAGCAGCAGCCTTAGCAGAAAAAGGAGTTACTGTCTTTGCTTGGAGAGAGCAAACAACAGAGGAATATTACTGGTGTATTGAAAGAGTGATAGATCAGAAACCCATAATAACACTTGATGATGGAGCAGACCTTGTTGGCACCATTCACAGCAAAAGAACTGAAGCCCTCTCACATGTTAAGGGTGGAACTGAAGAAACGACAACTGGCGTATTGCGGTTACGGGCAATGGAAAAAAGTGGAACACTCAAATATGCGATAGTGGCGGTGAATGACGCCTACACTAAATACTTGTTCGACAACCGCTATGGAACAGGACAAAGCACAATAGACGGAATTCTAAGAACCACAAATATCCTCTTAGCAGGCAAAAACTTCGTGGTCTGCGGTTACGGATGGTGCGCAAGAGGAATAGCCATGAGATCCCAAGGGATGGGCGCAAACGTAATAGTCACAGAAGTGAATCCGCTCAGAGCACTCGAAGCGGCAATGAACGGGTTCCGTGTAATGCCACTAGCTGAAGCAGCTGCAATAGGAGACATATTCGTCACATCAACGGGCGACGTAAGCGTCATAAGAAAAGAGCACATGCAAAAAATGAAAGACGGCGCTATACTCGCCAACAGCGGGCACTTTAACGTAGAAATAAACATAAGAGACCTAGAAGAAATAGCGGCTTCGAAGAGGAGTATGAGACCAAACTTGGAGGAATACACTCTCAAGGATGGAAGGAAACTATACCTTCTGGCGGAGGGAAGACTTGTAAACCTAGCAGCTGCAGAAGGACACCCCTCAGAGGTCATGGACATGTCATTTGCAAACCAAGCCCTTTGCGTAGAACATCTAGCCAAAACCGAAAAAATGCCGCCCAGGGTTTACCTAGTACCAAAAGACATAGATGAAACCGTAGCCAAACTGAAACTTAACGCGATGAACATAAAGATAGATGAGCTAACAGATGAACAGAAAAAATATTTAGCAACGTGGGAAATGGGAACAATATAGCAACGCATCGGAAGCGATGGTAAACTTTAAAAGTATAAAGGAGTAAACATGGCTTACGTCTGGTGATATATAAATGGCTAAAGACCAAGCAATAGGTGGAATAATATTCATAGCATGCATAGTTGTCGCCATCCTATACGTTATAACACTCTTTTATCCATACTGGCTTGAAACAGTTGGAATAAAAGCAACATGGATATCCGATGTTCAATTCTGGGTCATCGCAGTCCCAGTTTTCATCGTATTCATCGCAATAATGGGCATAGGTGCTTGGATAGGTTGGACGATGGCTACCACACCACCGCCAAAACCAATAGAAGAAATCACGAGTGAAATGGAAGCGAAAAAGGAAGAGGAGAAAGTAGAGGAAAAAGCAGCAGAAGAAGCGCCCGCGGAAACCGAGGAAGAGAAGAAACCTGAAAGAAAAAGGAAAACCTAGAAATAACAATAAATTTTATAACCCGAACATCTTAAACGCAAAATACAGCGCAACATAAACGACGGCGGAGACACCAAATACCACCATGACCATTTTTGGTGAAATCGAAATAAAAGAAGTTTCCTCGCCTCTAGGTTGTATTTCATATTCCTTAATTTCATTAGTTTCTGCGTCAATCCGAACAATAGCCGTAAGTTTTTTCATTTCAACTTCAACTGTGTAGATTCCTTCTTCTAATGAAACCCTCTTTGGCTTTAAGCCTCCCTTGTGTCCAACTCTCTTAAGAAAGCCCGTAGCAATAATCGTCACTGTTTCAGCGTTTAACGTCTTTGGCTGAGTGGCTGACGTAAGGGCACCAGGAGTTCTTCTTTGTACGGTTGCTGACAATTATGTTGTCTCCTAACCGTTTTCTATCAGAACTTTCAAGGGTTTAAAAGAACATGTGTGTATCATGGATAACCAACTTAACCAGTCACGTTCTTAAGCATACATTGCACGATGCTCTCGCACATCATGCACTGTTCAGGAATTTCCTCCTTCGACGAACGCTTACTCAGATATCCGAAATAATGGGTACATCCTGGCGCTTTAGAGTGAGCTTGTTTTTCCTCGGCATGATGCGTGCTCGGCTCTTTAAGTTTTATTTCCGTTACCTCTGATTGTCGCTCATCCTCTGTGTTTACAGAAATTTCTTCTTCCAGCACTATTTCTGTCAAGCAATAAGGACATGCATCATAGGGTTTTGCTTTTTTGGACGTTAAGTTTTCGGCTTTTATGGGAGTAGTGAAGACTTTCCCGCAAGACGGATTTGAGCATGTGAATTTGTGATTCTCTGTTATTTCTTCTTTCTTTTTGGTTATTGCTAACCCTCCTTCAGTATAACATCGGATTCCGAGTTTATAGTATTAATGAATCCAAAATAAGTATCCTAGGTATCTACAAACACAAAAACAAACTATGGGGACGCCAATTTTTTAAGGTCTTCCTCTCCTTCGGCGTA
>CAYZEP010000050.1:0-9498 GCA_964477645.1 uncultured Candidatus Bathyarchaeia archaeon
CCTCTAACGCGGGTCGAATTTTCTCTATTGATTTGAAAATTGTGAATTTTATTCCAGTATGCTTTTCCTCCATTCTATTAAGCATCATGCGGATGTCGTTTCTTAGGGCTTCTGAAGCATACGGACATGGCGCGCTTTGAAACTTTGTTTTCTTAATGTATGCGTACAAAGCTGTTTCTTTTTCTGGAATTTCGCAGAAGGGCTTTACTCTTTGCACAAGTTTCGGATGAGCTTCATCTGTTATTGGCTTCTCTCTTGCTATGCGTAAAGCATCTCCGTGAAAAATGTTCAAGAGAATTGTTTGTGTTTCGTCATCAAGTGTATGGGCTGTTGCGAGCTTGTTCGCTTTTGCTTTTCTGGCGGCTATGTTTAGTGCTTTTCTTCGCATTACTCCACAATACGCGCATGGTGTCAGCCCGCCTTCGCCCCTTTGTTTTATACGCTTAACAATTTCGTCAAGTGTAAAGCCGTAAAGTTTTTTGAAGGATACTACATGCTGTTTTACGCCGAGTTTCTTGCAGTTTTCAGCCGCAATTTTTAGCGCTTCATCTCGATAGCCTTTAATTCCTTCATCCACGGTCACTGCGACAAGCGACGCTTTCGGGTAATTATGCTCCATTTTAGCCAGAATATGCAGTAGGCTGACACTGTCTTTTCCACCTGAAACAGCCACAGCTATCTTATCATCAAACTTAAACATTTGATATTTGGCGATTGTTGCCCTAACCTTTCCCTCGATGGATTCAGCGAAACATTTTCTGCAAAGTTTCTCTCCAGAGTACGGTCTGAAGAAAAATATCTCTCGGCGCTTGCAGACATCACACATAGCGATCCTAGCATTCATGGAAGTTTCACATCACATCATTAAGGGGTTTTCTAGAATTACTAAAATAAGTAATTAAACTTAAACATATTATAAAAATTGATATAGCACCTCATTATTAATGTTATTTAATTAAAAATTTGGAGGTGATTTTGGAATGGAAACTGTACTTAGCGTAGCATCTAGTCCCATTAGGAAGGCAGTCTGATGAACAATTTTGAGCAAGTGTTAATTATTAATTATGATTATATTTATATGTTAAGCCAGAGTTGAATGCTCTGTAGGCGTGTCACCGCCTAGCCCTAATTAAAGGGCAGAAAGAGAACAAAAAACGGAAAGGAAGTAAAGAATGAGAACTGAAAGAATTGGTATGATGTCTCTGGTTTTCGGAGCGGTCTTTTTGTTTCTAGCGGCGATCTTCATATATTTAGGGTTTTTCTCATGGCCTGGACTGAGCTGTTACACAGGCGGTCTGATTTTGACACTTTACAGCTTGTCATACATAAAATACAAGGTGTACGCTAAATATTTTGTTCCCATGCTTTTGATTTGCGGAGCTACAATTGCAGTTCTAGGATGGTTTCTTCTGCCACCCCTTACTACACTTAGGATCCTCATTACAGCGACAGGCACAGGCGTGTTTGCCGGTGGACTCGCCAACTTAATGGCAGCTTTATTGGGGGAACGTAAATGAAAAGAGATTGTCTTGTAATCGTAACGTTGGTTTTGATAGCTTCATTGCTTTTAGCACCAGTCCAAGCTAGCATCACAACTTACATATGGGACAATATCCACTTTATCGACGGAACCGGCATTGACTACCCGCACCCTGACAGAGACTACTACGATATCTCTATCTCTAGCGATTGGACAGTGACAGGCACCAAACTATACCACAACCAAATTAACCACGACGATTCGGAATTGGCCGCCGGTGCTGGCGTAGTTGGCGCGTGTGGTCTCATCGGCTTAGCTGTTGGTTTCATGATAGGTGGAGCGGAGGGGAGCCTCGTCGGTGGTGTAGTCGGCATACTTCTAGGAGTCTATGCAGCGGGAATTGGCGTTGTGCTTAAAGATGAGGAAGGCTGTATATGGTTCTGGATCAGCATATCATTCATGGATTGGCTCATAGATAACGCTTATTGGTTAGGACCTCTTTGCATTGTAAGCCCAGCAGTAGCCCAGATTACAATCGAATCCGCTTTTCTCCTATATGGATACTTCAGATTAGGCTCTATAACAATTTATGACGCGATTAGCAAGGGAGAACCTGGACCACCATGCAGCCTGAGTATTTCAACAACGTTATGGGGGTACACTATACCTTACGAGGGAACATACAGCTATGAACATGATGCACGAGTGACTGTTTATGCTATTCCTTGGGAAGGTTGCGTTTTTGATTATTGGACTCTTGATGGAACTATAAAGTACGGGAGCCCTATAACTATTACCATGGATACGAGCCATTCTTTGAAAGCATACTTCCACGATCCTAGCCCAGGAGGCGGTGATGGTTGCCCAACGTTGTTTGTTTGGAATGGAGACAGCTATGTGGACTATGGTATAATAGGCATTCACAATCCATCAGGTGAGGACGTTATAAGAGAAGTACCGATTCAAGTAGAAGATGTGGACATAAGCAACTATAAGGTCAAGTTTCGTTTACGAGAAGGCTGGCCAGGCTTAAACTTTTCAGAGTCAGTCATAGACCAAGTGAAGCTCTACGCAACAGGTAATGATGGACATCGTTACCTGTGTCCATTGATAAGTGCAGAACACAACTCTTCTGGCAATGTTCTACCACAACTCTTACTCAGTGACGAGTGGAAAGTGCAAACGCTACTCTTAGAAACGACAGACTTGACATTTCTTATGCCATACCAAAACATTCAAAGCTACACTTTCACAATCGAAGGATGCAACCAGCTTAAAGAATAAATAACCTCAAACTTCACTCTTTTTCTATTGTTTAAAGTTTCTTCGTCTATTCGTGCGCTGGCTCACTCGAAATCAGCAATACATTTTATACGGTGTTCTTGAGTCCATGGAGTATTAATGCGTTAATGTATGGTGCTTCCTTTTTCTCTACAAGTTTTATCTCTATCTTCTTTTTGGTAGTAAACTCCGGTGCATGAGCCAAACAAACCTCTCCTATATTTTGAATTAACAATCACGTTCTATGCTCTCTTCTATTGGATATATCTAAGCAAGGAGTGGTATAAAGAAAGATAAAATATCCCAAAGTTTCCTTAGATATTACTAAAATAATCCAAATACAATAGTCTTTTGAAAGAGGTAAGGCATTGACGAAGAAACCTTTGATACGCTTTGAATACAAAGAAGTAACGTACAACGCTAGTCGATGGGCTTTAATTAAAAAATTTAGACAGAAAACTATGCAGTTAATGGAGGTTTTGGAAAATTTTCATTTGGAAGCTGTAGTGCACGGTAGCGTTGCAAGGGGGGACGTTAACAGAAAAAGCGACATAGACGTTTTTGTACCCTATCAAGCCACATCTTTCACTGTAGAAACCGCATTGGAACGGGCGGGCATACCAGCTAATAAGCGCTTGATTGTGCAAGCCACACCAACATACGCCATGAAAGCATACATAGAAATAGACGAAAATACGAGTGTCTCATTTCCATTAATGAAAATGCGCAAGGTGGAAAGGGAATTCTACAAATTCGGCGGCGAAGCTACGCTCAAAAATTTAAGAGACAGCTTAAGAGTTTCTGGGACAGACAAGCGGTTAATGCTGATTGAACCCACCAAAGATGGACACAGAGAAAGCACAATAGTCGGGCGCGAAGAGCAAGTTGCCAAACTACTTGGAATATCTTTAGAAACCGTTTTGGACCGTGTCCACGCCCTTATGAGAAGGAATAAAGTCGGCAGAACAGGCGTTTTTATCAAAAAGGAACTGTTTGCAGATGAAACTTTTGAAATGGCTCTAAAACGGCTTGCAGACCAGAATCCAGCGGTTCGCAGGCGATTAACAAGTCTATCTTGAAGCGTTCATCAATCTCTATGGATAAAAAATAAGCTCGTTTTCTTCCAATGTCTTTTGAAGCTTATCCACGGCATCATAGACTTGCTGTTCTTTTTTTGCGCCTACACACACCAGCTTTCCAGCCGAGAAAATGAGAAACACTACTTTTGGGTCATCCATCTTATAGACTGCTCCCGGAAACTGTTCCGGCTCATACATCACTCTTTTAAGCTTGTAAAAAACGCTTTCCAAGTCTATTTCTCCACCCAGTTCCGCAGATGCAACAATGTTTTGAATATGGATTAATGGCTTGTTTGTAATGGGTATCCCATATTTTCTAAGTTCCTTCGTCACTTTGTTTACTGCCTGTATCGCTTCTTTCTCTGATTTTGCCCCTGTGCAGACCATTTTGCCAGTTGAGAATATCAGCGTGGCTGTTTTCGGCTTTTTTAATCGAAAAACGAGTCCTGGAAACACGCGTGGGCTGTATTCGGCTTGTGGAAACTTTTCAACTATCAATTTTAAGTCTATGGTTTGGTTGAGGGATGCTGATGCAACTATGTTTTGAATGGATATTGAAGGTTTTCTTTTCCCCATTTTGTTCATCTCGAATTTTGTGAGAGTATAATCTTATAGTTCGACACGATAACTGTTTCGATGTTTCATGTGGCAACCAAGCCATTGTCGATGAATATTCTAGTGAAGTGAGAAGCGCAGAATTGCGGCTATGCCACTTAAAGCGAGAAGTTTTACTCCTGCCTCATGTTCTGTGCTGACAACTATGAGTCCACCGCCTTTTTGTTCCACTTCCTTCATGATTTCTTCTATGTGTAAGCGTTCTTCATCAGTAGCCTCGCGTAGCATTGTATCTGCCAAAACAAGCTTTTCAACCGCTCCTAGTTTTGCAGCCTTTTCAACTTCTTCAAGTCCATAAGTAATGTTTGTTTCGCCTTTTCCCAGCCTTTTCAGAATTTCTTCTATGATTTCTGTCTCTTTGAGAATTCGCAGTTGCTTCATGGCTTTTAATAGTACGCCTGAGCGTAAAGCCTCGTATATTCCTGCGACACCGCCGTTGTTGACGCTCTTTACGTCCATAATTGACTTGGTAATGTCTGATGCTTCGTTTTCTAGGAATTTTGCGAAGTCGTTTTTTACAAAACCTACGCCGATAATTACTATAGGGCTTTGTTTTGTGGTCCAGATTTGGCGTAAACTGTTTAGTGCTTTTCTAAAATACTCTCTTGTGGCTGTGCTTCTTTTTTCGGCTTCAAGCTTTCCCGGAAGCTTTGTTCGCTCTTCTACTTTCACTTCAACGCCGTATTGAGCTGTTACAGCTATTGCGTAGCTTTCGTCGTCTATGGCAGCTATTATTATGGGTTTTTCAGATGTTTTACTCGCTCTTTCTAATCTTTCGACCTGATGCTCAGCCCATTTCTTTTTCAGGATTGTTATTGGCGTGTTTAAGGCAATGTTAAGCGTGTGATGCGCACCAGTTGGAACGACTTCGGGCGCTTCACAAATTGTTCCGTGAATTCTAAGCCTGCCCAAAAGCTTATTCCAACTAATCTTTTCAACTCTGACTCCTAAGAAAACCGAGATTCTTTCTCCACGTTTTGGTCTTGCATATTTTTCATCAGGTTTTATTTCTCGCGTTGTATATGCATAAACCTCATCGTTTTCATAGATAATGTTGTACAAGTGCCAAAAATCATCAAAAGTTTCCGGAATAACCTTCACGAAGCCCTTCTTTAGGTTCATTTCCAATATTTTCAAAACTCTTAGCCTCTTCAACCCGCATTTTATCACTCAATAAGCAATTCACCTATTAAAAAGTGTTAAAAGTTGCTTTTCTTAACTATTCATTTCGAAGGCAGTAAGCCATGAAGATTATGTTATGGCTTTTAGACGTTAATTATGAGGTTAAGAGTAATACGCCTGAGGTCTGGCTTTGGGGCGTTGACGATTCTGGAAAAAGAGTGCTCGTTATTGACAGAAACTTCCTTGCTTACTTTTATGCTGTGGTTGAAGAGGATGCAGACTCAACAAAAATTGTTGATGAAATTGGGAAAGGGCAGTATCCTTTTATTGTTAAGCTTGATGTTGTTGAACGCAAGTTTTTTGGAAAGCCAGTGAAAGCCATAAAGGTTTACTGTAAAGATCCAGACGCAGTACCAAAATATGCAAAGGCTTTTCGAAAGCTCGAAGGCGTAAAAGACTGCCTCGAAGATGACATTCGATATTCGATGCGCTACCTAATCGACAACAACGTTGTTCCGTGTGGGTGGCACGAAATCGAAGTAGCTGAAGAAACGAACGTTGTGAGCATTCAAGTCGACAAAGTTTACACGGCAAAATCCTTCCCAAAACTTCTCGAAAGAGCTGAAGTCCCACAACTGAAAATTTTGGGCTTTTCAACAATATGCTACAGTAGGGAAGGTTCACCCAAACCCGAGAGAAACCCTGTAATCATAATTTCAACAGTGAACAACCGCGGCGAAGAAAAACAGTTTTCTACTGACGAAAACAAAAATGACAAGCCCCTTCTAGAGGCTTTCATAAATTATGTTCGAGACTTCGACCCAGATATCATCGTGGGCTACGGTGTGAACGGACAGGATTGGCCGTATCTTAATGAAAGATGTAAGAGGTTTGGATTACGGTTAACAGTTGATAAAGCGAAAGCAGAACCACACACGAGTGTTTATGGTCATGTTTCAATAACTGGAAGAGCCAACGTGGACCTCTCCGACTTTGCGGATGAATTTCCAGAAGTCAAGATTAAGACTTTGGAGAATCTGGCGGATTATTTGGGCGTGATGAAAATTGAAAAGCGAACATTAATTGAAGACGTAGAATTTGCGGATTATTGGGGCGACAAAGAAAAACGCGAAATTCTTAAAAAGTTTTCTTTAGACAACACCCGCTGCATCATGGGAATAGCTAAAGCTGTTTCAGATTTCGCCATGCAACTCTCAAACCTTGTGAGTTTACCACTGGACCATGTTGGAACAGCTGCCGTGGGCTTCAGGGTTGAATGGTTCCTCATAAAACACGCCCAAAAAATCGGCGAACTCGTGCCCAAAAGAATCGAACAGCCCTACAGACCGTATGCAGGCGCTATAGTGCTTAAGCCAGAATCTGGGTTGCACGAAAATATTGCCGTCTTGGACTTTAAGGCGATGTATCCCAACATAATGATAGCGTATAACCTTTCTCCAGATACTTACGTACCGCCGAAGGAGCCTGCACCTCCAAGCGGAGTTTATGAAGCCCCAGAGGTTAAGCATAGGTTCCGAAAGGAACCTCCTGGTTTTTACAAGGAAGTTTTATCCTATCTCATCAAGGTGCGTGACGAAATTCGTTCAAAAATGAAGACAATTACGCCAGAAAGTGTTGAGTACCGCGTTTTGGATGCCCGACAAAAAGCTGTGAAGGTAATAACAAACGCATCTTATGGCTATGCTGGATGGATTGGTGCAAGGTGGTACGTTAAGCCAGTGGCCGAAGCAGCAACAGCTTGGGGAAGACACACGATTCTCAACGCGATAGACATAGCCAAAAGCGAAGGGTTGAAAGTTGTTTACGGCGACACAGACAGCATATTCATAAAACATGAAGCAGACAAAACTGAAAAACTCTGCAAAGAAATCGAAAAGAAACTAGGGTTGGAAATCAAACCAGACAAGGTTTACGTGCGGATTTTCTTCACAGAAGCCAAAAAACGCTACGCTGGACTCTTGCCTGATGGACGGCTTGACATTGTTGGATTGGAAGTTATACGTGGAGACTGGGCGGTTGTAGCTAAAAAAGTGCAGGAGAAGGTTTTAGAAATTATTTTGAAGGAGCAATCTCCTAAAAAAGCTGCTAGGTTTGTTCAGCAATTTATTTATGAGCTTAGGCAAAAGCGTGTTCCTTACAACGACCTCACGGTTTGGAAGACGCTAACTAAGCCTGTTGAGGAATATGCGATTAAGGCTTCTCATGTGGAAGCTGCGAAAATGTTGAGGGAAAAAGGCTGGAAACTCGCTGTTGGAGATAAAATAGGCTTTGTGGTTGTGATTGGCACAGGTCGCTTATATGAGAGGGTCAAACCCTACATGTTCGCTTCATACGACGAAGTGGACTTAGAATACTATGTGTCTAAACAGGTTGTGCCAGCTGCTGCTAGAATTCTCGAAAGCTTTGGCATAACTGAAGAGCAATTGTTGGCATCCAAGATGGAGGAAAAGGAAGCTAGAAGACTTACAGACTTTTTCGGAAGTTAGCCTTCCGCGATGTCTGCGAATGTCATTAATTGAACGTTTAGCGGTGGTTTTACAGCTTCTGAAACACGTGAAGCAATAATATTCTTTATGTTCTTCTCGCTTGCTACATCAACAATTCTTTGTGTTATAATACCGTCGAAGACAACCGTGTCAACACCATCTATCTGCTGAAGTTTCTCGGCTAGTTGGCTTACTGGCAATCGTTCTATTTGCTCCAACTTCTCGTTTAAGAGAACAGCCTCTAACGTGCCCTCTAAGCCTTTTATTACTTGGGCAACTTCCTTTGGAATCTCTATTTTTTTCCTCTCTCGTTTAGGCTTGAATAACTCTTCGATCGGAATTTTTGCTTCCAATGCTTCAAATATTTCCTTGCAGTTCAGTTCTTCAACTTCTTTTCCGCGTGGTGCCCTAGCAACATATTTTGCATCCGTGACTTGTAATAGCTCTTTTAAAATTAGGTCTCCACCTCTGTCTCCGTCGAGGAAAGCTGTTGCCTCTTTTTCCTTGCAAAGCTTCTTTATTGCTTCTGGAACTTTTGCTCCTTCTAGGGCTATTACGTTAAGCATTCCACACCGCATCAAGTTTATTACGTCTGCTCTTCCCTCAACAACAATTATTACTTTTGAGCTGTCAACTTCTGGACCAGCGGATAATTCTTCTGAACTGTACTTTTCGACTTTTGCGATTTTCAGTGTTTCTGAGATTTCTTTGAAGACTTCGTCCACTGAAGGCATGGATTCAATTGTCCATTTATGGAGAATCTCCTTGGCTCTGTCGATTATCACTTTTCTTCGGGCTTCTCTGACATCTTCAATTTTTTCAAGAGTTACTTTTGCGGCGCATGGTCCAACTCTGTTTATGCTTTCTATGCTTGCGGCGAGCAAAGCTGTGGAAACTCTGTCTAGGCTTGTGGGAATTGTTATTGTGCCCGTGGTTTTGTCTTGTTTAGAATGCAGTTCAATTTCTATTCTTCCGATTCTGCCCGATTTCTGGAGTTCCCTTAAATCCAGTTCTGGTCCGAATAAGCCTTCTGTTTGTCCGAAAACTGCTCCTATAACGTCTGGTTTTTCAACTACTCCTTCTATTTCAAATTTCGCGTTCATGACATACTTTATGGTAAACGTTTGTGATGAACCCGTAAACGTACACCTCCAATTGATTAGTTAGGGTTAGCTTTAATCGCGTGATAAGAGAATGTTGCTCTCGAATCACGAGACTAATTCTTGACTTTTACTATATATTACTTTTATGAATTAGAAATCTTGCTCTTTAAGGTTTCCATGTAAGCGGTTAATCCTTCAACATCTTTGATGTCTCTACCTACAAGGGTTAAGAGTTCCAGCCAAAATGTGATGTTGAGTTTTATTCTTGCCCTTTCCAATTGTTGTTTAATGCGTTTTGTCAATTCTTTTCC